>NZ_JAVRFJ010000037.1:0-114651 GCF_031845845.1 Streptomyces gottesmaniae | reverse complement strand
GCACCCGACAGCGCACCCCCACCCGCCCGCCGGAGGCCACGGCGCCCTAGAACCCCGCCGGCTCCGTATACACCCCCCACTCCTCGCGCAGCACCCCGCAGATCTCCCCCAACGTCGCCTCGGCCCGCACCGCGTCGAGCATCGGCCCGATCATGTTGCCCCCGCTGCGCGCCGCCGCGAGCATCGCGTCGAGCGCGCCCCGCACCGCGCCGTCGTCCCGCGCGGCCTTCCGCCCCGCGAGCACCCGTACCTGCTCCCGCTCCACCTCATGGCTGACCCGCAGGATCTCCAGGTCCCCGGTCACGGACCCGTGGTGGACATTGACCCCGACGACCCGCTTCTCCCCCTTCTCCAACGCCTGCTGGTACCGGAAGGCGGACTCCGCGATCTCGCCGGTGAACCATCCGTCCTCGATCCCCCGCAGAATCCCGGACGTGATCGGCCCGATCGGATGCATACCGTCCGGATGCGCCCGCAGCCCCCGCTCCCTGATCTGCTCGAAGATCTTCTCGGCGTCGGCCTCGATGCGGTCCGTCAGCTGCTCGACGTACCACGAACCGCCCAGTGGATCGGCGACGTTGGCGACGCCGGTCTCCTCCATCAGCACCTGTTGGGTCCGCAGCGCGATCTCCGCGGCCTGCTCGGACGGCAGCGCCAACGTCTCGTCCAGCGCGTTGGTGTGCAGCGAGTTGGTCCCGCCGAGCACCGCCGACAGCGCCTCCACCGCCGTGCGCACCACGTTGTTGTACGGCTGCTGCGCGGTCAGCGAGACCCCGGCGGTCTGGGTGTGGAACCGCAGCCACTGGGCCTTGTCCGTCCGGGCCCCGTAGACGTCCCGCATCCACCGCGCCCAGATCCGGCGCGCCGCGCGGAACTTGGCGATCTCCTCGAAGAAGTCGACGTGCGCGTCGAAGAAGAAGGACAGGCCGGGCGCGAACACGTCGACGTCCAGGCCTCGGCTGAGCCCCAGCTCCACGTACCCGAAGCCGTCCGCGAGCGTGTACGCCAGCTCCTGCGCGGCCGTGGCCCCGGCCTCGCGGATGTGGTAGCCGGAGACGGAGAGCGGCTTGTACGCGGGGATCTCGGCCGCGCAGTGCTCCATGAGGTCGCCGATGAGGCGCAGGTGCGGCTCGGGCTGGAAGAGCCACTCCTTCTGCGCGATGTACTCCTTGAAGATGTCGGTCTGGAGGGTGCCGTTGAGCACCCCCGGGTCGACGCCCTGCCGCTCGGCGGCGACGAGGTACATGCAGAAGACGGGGACGGCGGGGCCGCTGATCGTCATGGAGGTGGTGACGTCGCCCAGCGGGATGTCCTCGAACAGGACCTCCATGTCGGCGGCGGAGTCGACGGCGACCCCGCAGTGCCCCACCTCGCCGAGCGAGCGCGGATCGTCCGAGTCCCGCCCCATCAGTGTCGGCATGTCGAACGCGACGGACAGCCCTCCGCCCCCGTTGGCGAGGATCGTCTTGTAGCGCTCGTTCGTCTGCCGCGCGTTGCCGAACCCCGCGAACTGGCGGATCGTCCAGGTCCGCCCCCGGTAGCCGGTCGGGTACAGCCCGCGGGTGAAGGGGTACTCCCCCGGCCACCCGATCCGCTCGAACCCCTCGTACACGTCCCCCGGCCGGGGTCCGTACACGGGCTCCACCGGATCCCCCGAGAGCGTCGTGAAGTCGGCCTCCCGCTTACGCGCGGAGTCGTAACGGTGCTGCCAGCGGCGGCGGCCCTCTTCGATGGCGTCAGCGTCCATGGGACCAATTTACTAGGACGTCCTAGTAAACGACAGCGACGCAGGTCAGGACGCGCGCGCCGGGCGCCGAGAAGCACCCGTTACGCTCGACGCCATGAAGAAGAGCGTCTTGACCCGCTACCGGGTGATGGCCTACGTCACCGCCGTGCTGCTGATCCTGCTGACGGTGGGCGTGATCGGGAAGCGTCTGCTGGGCCTCGACGGCTTCGACGGCTTCGTCACCGTGGTCGGCTTCGCCCACGGCTGGCTCTACGTGCTGTACCTGGTCTTCGCCTTCGACCTCGGCAGCAAGGCGAAGATGCCGCTGGGCCGTCTCGCCTGGGTGCTGCTCGCCGGCACCGTGCCCACGGCCGCCTTCTTCGTGGAACGCAAGGTCAGCCGCGAGGTCGAGCCGCTGATCATCAAGGAGACGGCCCCGAACCCGGCCGCCGCCTGACCGCCTCCGGTCAGCTCTCCTCGAAGTCCCCCGCCGCCACCCGCAGCGGCCTGAGCATCGCGAAGATCTCCGCGCACTCCTCGGCGTCGTAGACGCCGAGGCCGAAGTCCATCGCCATGAGGTCACGGGTGGCGGCGTCGCAGACCTCGCGGCCCTTGTCGGTGATGGAGGCGAGGGTGCCCCGGCCGTCGTTGGGGTTCGGGCGCTTGTCGACCAGGCCGGACCTGACCAGGCGGTCGACGGTGTTCGTCACGGACGTGGGGTGCACCATGAGCCGCTCGCCGATCTTGGACATCGGCAGCTCGCCCTTCTGCGAGAAGGTGAGCAGCACGAGGGCCTCGTAGCGCGCGAACGTCAGCCCGTACGGCTTGACCACCGCGTCGACCTCCGCCAGCAGGATCTGCTGGGCACGCATGATCGACGTGATCGCGGCCATGGACGGGACGTTTCCCCAGCGCTGCTTCCAGTGCTCGTCGGCGCGCGAGATGGGGTCGAAGGAGAGGCTGAGCGGCTTCGGCACGGCATCGACCTTACCGGCCGGTCATATGCTGGTCAGCCCCGTCTCGCCTTTCGGTCGCCCCACGCTCCCTACGAACGACCGTCGGCGCCTCAACGCCCGGCGGCCTTCCGCAGCTGGTGCCTGACCGCCCGCTGCGCCACGGGCCCGAGGCCGTCGAGAGCGGCGGCGAGCGCCGCGAGCTGCTCCAGCGCCCCCAGCGCCTCTCCCGCCCCCTCCGGATCGACCCCCTCGTACAGTTCCAGCCCCACGAACGACGCCGCCACCGCCCGGGCCAGCCCACCCGCGTCGGCGAACTCCCCGAGCGGCGAGGCCGCGAGGACCCGTCGCAGCACCCCCTCGACCTCCGCGATCCACAGGTCCAGCCCGGCGGCCGTCGCCGGCGCCAGCCGCGGGTGGGTCTGCGCCCCCGCGAGGAGCTGCCCCAGCACGGCCACATGCCCCGCCGCGCGCTCCTCCACGTGCATCTCCCGCCCGAAGGCCAGCAGTTCGGAGAGCGAGCCGATCGCCGCCATCCGTTCCCGGTGGCGGGCGACCCGCTGCTCGGCCCCGTACCGGCAGGCCGCCGCGAGGAGTTCGTCCACGGACCCGAAGTGGTAGAAGACGAGCGCCTGGTTCACCCCGGCGGTCGCGGCGATCGTACGGGCGGACGTCTTGGCGATCCCCTGCTCGACGAGCGTGCGCAGCGCGCCCTCCAGCAGCTTCGTCCGGGTCGCCGCGCTCACGCCCGCGCCTCCTCACGGACCGGCCGCAACCCGGGCCGGACCCCGCACACCCGGACGTCCTGGAAGGTCGCGGTGAAGGAACCCTCGTAGCCGAAGAGCGGCCCGAGGTGCCTGTTCACCACCCGCACCTGGATCCGGAAGCGACCCGTCCGCTCGTCGAAGCGCTCGCGCACCTCGGCGTCACCGCCGATGAGGCCGGGGACACGGACATCGACCGGCCCCTCGCGGAAACGGTGCTCGCCGGAGCGGATCAGCAGTGACCCGTCGGGCTCCGCACGGAAGTGCAGGTCGCTTGCGAGGTGCTGGTGGGTGCCGAGGTAGTCGAGGACCCGGTCGCCCTCGGGCGCCAGCACCATCTGGGCGTCGAACCGGCGGGGCCGGCCGGGCAGGTCGAAGGTACGCACGAAGGTCACCGTCTCACGGCCGAAACCGTCGGCGTACGGCACGTTCTCGATGGTGAAGGGAACGTGCCGCCCCTCGCGCGGGACGAGGATGTTCCGGGTGCCGCCGAGCGCGAGGAACGGTTTCACCAGGCCCCGCCCGTGCCAGATGCGGTCCATCACGCCCCGGCCCGTGCACGCCTGCCCGCTCGCCAGTCCGACCGAGAAGCGGCGGCGCAGCTCGGGATGGAGCCGGTCGAAGTCCGCGCCCATGACGGTACGGAAGATCGAGGCGTGGGCCGGCGAAGCGGAGGGGGACGGGACGTTCCCCGGAGTCGTGGCGTCCATGCCGCTCATCCCTCCAGGGTCGCGAGCAGACGGGGCGCACGCGCGCGTGCGGGTGCGGTCCGCAGGCAGCGGCGGGCGGACGGGGTGCCGGGCAGGGGCGGTACCAGCAGGGCGGCCAGGACCGCCGACACCGCCAGGACCGGAGTCGCGAACAGCGCGAGCGGCGCCAGGACGCCCGCCGGTTCCCCCCACGCCCCGTACGCGAGCCCGGCGCAGGCGGCCACGATCGTCAGCACGCGGACGACCGCCTCGGCGAGCCAGCGCCGCAGGGCCCGTTCGGGGGTGATGTCCCGTTCCAGCCACAGGCGGAGACGGTCGAAGGACCAGGCGGTGGCCCAGCCCATGAGCGGGCGGAACAGCACCCGGTCGGCGAGGGCGCCCGGGCGGCCCCAGCGGGGCCGGTAGTCGTAGCCCGTGAGGAAGCGGACGCCCTCGCCGTCCGGGACGTAGCGCCAGTAGCCGCTGCCCTCGGCGATCAGGGAGAGCGGGTGCGGCGAGGCGAATCGCAGCGCGGAGGTCCGGGTGCCGTCCGGCCGCTCCTTCTCCCCGGCCGAGACCCCGGTCCCGGCGACCGTCAGGCCGGGGAGAACGCGGGTGGCATACCGGAAGCGCTGCGGCTCGCCCGCCGCCCGTGGGAGGTGGTCGATCTCCGTGAAGCGGAGGTCCCACCGCTGGTGGAGGGCCGGGTCCTGGGTGCGGGCCCACACTTCCTCCAGGTCCGCCCGTACTCGTGCCTCGATGTAGAGCCCCATCCGTGTTCCCCCGGGCCGGTGAAGTTTTTTGAGCGACTGCTCAATGTGGTGGGCACGACCGTACCCCGATTTGAGCGATCGCTCAAACGGCAGGGCATGAGAAAACCCCGACCCGGAGGGATCGGGGTTCCCGGGAGTCGCGACAGCGTGACCGCGGCCGGCCACGACGCCCACCGCCTGCGCGTCTGCGCGCGCTACGACAGGTGGCGTTCCACCGTCTCCACCTTGGAGGTGAGGCCGTCCGTGACGCCGGGGCGGATGTCGGCCTTGAGGACGAGGGAGACGCGGGGCGCGCGCTCCTCGACGGCGGCGACGGCTCGGCGCACGACGTCCATGACCTCGTCCCAGTCACCTTCTATCGAGGTGAACATGGCGTCGGTCCGGTTCGGCAGACCCGATTCACGGACGACCCGTACGGCCTCGGCGACGTATTCCCCCACGTCCTCGCCGACGCCGAGAGGGGTCACGGAGAAGGCGACGATCACGCGTTCACGACCCCTTCCTTGCGGGCGCGGGTCGCGATCACCGCGTCCTCCGCCTCGCGCCGCAGCTTGCGGTCGGCGAAGAAGCCGCCGGTGGGCAGGACGGAGAGGGCGAAGTAGAGCGCGGCGGTCTTCAGCGACCACTTCGTACGGTTCCAGGCGTCGGCCCAGAAGATCAGGTACAGGATGAAGAGGATGGCGTGGACCCAGCCCATCACGGGCACCGCGTTGAACTCCGTGGTCCGCTTCAGCACCGAGCAGACGAGCAGCAGCAGGAAGGAGACGGCCTCGGGGGCGGAGACGAGGCGCAGGCGGCGGAGGGCGGAGACGGTCTTTATGTCCACGGGTCACCTTCGGTCTTTGTGAACGGAAGCACAAGCTCGGCCCCATTCTGACATCCGGCGTTCCCGGGAGGTCCCCGAGGGGGTGTTTCGAAAGTCCTGTGCGGTGCCCGCGGTGTCCGGTGCGTGCTCTCGGCGTGCCGGACGAAAGCCCTCGTACTGGACGTACTTGGACTTTCGGCCGGTGCGGCGGTGGGGGCCCCTCCCGCTCGAGCGAAGCCGAGAGTGGGGGAGCGTGCCGGGCGCCGTGGGTGCTGTGCGGGACATTCGAAACACCCCCTAGGGTCCCTTCAGGGTCGAGATCCCCCTCTGGGCCCTGTCCTGTCCGGCCATCGGCCGGTTAACGTCACCCCGTGGCAATGTTCCGACTTCAAGGCAGCAAAGTGCTGGCCGTCGACATGACCGGGGACGCCGTGAAGGCGAAGAACGGATCGATGGTCGCCTACGACGGCCAGATGACGTTCAAGAAGCTCAGCGGCGGCGGTGAGGGTCTGCGCGGGATGGTGACGCGCCGCCTCACGGGCGAACAGATGACGTTGATGGAGGTGACCGGGCAAGGGACCTGCTGGTTCGCGGACCGGGCCTCCGAGATCAACCTCGTGAACCTTCAGGGGGACAAGCTGTACGTGGAGTCGAGCAATCTGCTCGCGACGGACTCCGGGCTGCGGACGGGCACGAGCTTCACGGGGCTGCGCGGCGCCTCGCAGGGCAACGGTCTGTTCACCACGACGATCGAGGGCCACGGCCAGGCGGCGATCATGTCCGACGGCCCGGCGGTGGTGCTGCGGGTGAGTCACCAGTACCCGCTGACGGTGGACCCGGGGGCGTACATCGCGCACCAGGGCAACCTCCAGCAGTCCTTCCAGTCCGGTGTGACGTTCCGCACGTTCATGGGCGAGGGCGGCGGCGAGGCCTTCCAGATCCGCTTCGAGGGCGACGGGCTCGTCTACGTCCAGCCCAGCGAGCGCAACACGGTGGCGGGGGACGTCTGACATGGCCTTCCGTGAGATCAACTCGAAGATGATCGAGGCGACCGTGATGCCGGGCCAGCGGCTGTTCAGCCAGCGCGGCGCGATGCTCGCCTACAAGGGCGAGGTGTCGTTCACCCCCAACATGCAGGGCGGGCAGGGCGGTATCGCGTCGATGATCGGCCGCCGGGTGGCGGGCGAGGCGACCCCGCTGATGACCGTCGAGGGCAGCGGCACGGTCCTGTTCGGGCACGGTGGTCACCACATCCAGGTGATCAACCTGACCGGCGAGACCCTCTATGTCGAGGCCGACCGGCTGCTGGCCTTCGACGGCACCCTCCAGCAGGGCACGATGTTCATGGGCTCGCAGGGCGGCGTCATGGGCATGGTGCGGGGCCAGGTGACGGGCCAGGGCCTGTTCACCACGACCCTCAAGGGCCACGGCGCCGTCGCCGTCATGGCGCACGGCGGGGTGATCGAGGTCCCGATCACCCCCCAGCGCCCGGTCCATGTCGACCCGCAGGCGTACGTGGCGCACCACGGCGACGTACGCAACAAGCTGTCCACCGCGCTCGGCTGGCGCGACATGGTGGGCCGGGGCTCCGGCGAGGCGTTCCAGCTGGAGCTGAGCGGCAGTGGTGCGGTGTACGTCCAGGCCTCGGAGGAGAAGCTGTGAGCATGTACGGGGCCCCGGTCGCCGGCCCGACCGTCTTCGACCCGATGACGCTGCCGTCCGACGACAACGTCAACAACTACACCTTCTGCGTGGAGCTCAAGGGGAGCCAGTGGTTCCTGCAGAAGGGCAAGATGATCGCCTACTACGGCCAGATGGAGTTCAACGGCATCGGGCACGGCGGACTCGATCGCCTCGTCCGGTCCTCGTTCCATTCGCCTCTGCACGCGAGCGACTGGGTCGTGGCCCAGGGATCCGGCAAGATGCTCCTCGCCGACCGGGCCTTCGACGTCAATTCGTATGACTTGGAGGACGGCAACCTGACCATTCGCTCGGGCAACCTCCTCGCTTTTCAGCCAAGTCTCGCGATGAAGCAGTCGATCGTCCCGGGCTTCCTGACCCTCATCGGCACGGGCAAGTTCGTGGCGGCCTCCAACGGCCCGGTGGTGTTCATGGAACCCCCCATCCGGGTCGACCCGCAGGCCCTGGTCGGGTGGGCCGACTGCCCCTCGCCGTGCCACCACTACGACCACGGCTACATGACAGGTGTCATGGGCGGTCTACGTGCGATGACGGGCATCGGCGGGGCGTCCGGCGAGGAGCACCAGTTCGAGTTCGTGGGGGCGGGCACGGTGCTGCTCCAGTCCTCCGAGACCCTCATGGCCGAGCAGGCCACGGGCATGGTCCCGCACGAGCCGGGCGTACCCGGCGGCGGTGGGGTACCCGGGCATCACGGACAGCCGGCGGGGGCACCGCGCCTTCCCGGACAGCTGGGGGACCTCCAGCGTCGCTTCGGGCTGTGAGCGGTAGTCTGCGGAGTGTGACATCGAACGTGTGCGCGTTGTCATGCCTCAACCCGTAAGACCCGACCTGTCCGTACGAGTGGCACCACCGAACCCTCACTAGTTCGCCTTTCAACCTTTTAGGTAGACTTCATTCATGGAGACCGAAACGGCCACGCGCTGGCTGACCGATGCGGAGCAGTGCGCCTGGCGCACCCATCTGGACGTCAACAGGCTGCTGACGCACCAGCTCGAAAGGGATCTGCAGCCGTTCGGCCTGACAATGAACGACTACGAGATCCTGGTGAACCTCTCCGAGTCGGAGGGGCGGCGGATGCGGATGAGCGACCTCGCCGCCGCCACGCTCCAGTCCAAGAGCCGCCTCTCGCACCAGATCACCCGGATGGAGAACGCCGACCTGGTGCGCCGGGAGAACTGCGAGTCCGACCGGCGCGGGCTGTTCGCCGTGCTCACGGAGCACGGCATGGCGACCATGCAGCGGGTGGCGCCGCATCATGTCGCCTCCGTGCGGCGGCACTTCATCGATCTCCTGCCGGAGGAGGCGCTGGAGGAGCTGCACAAGTCCCTGACGCCGATCGCGGAGCACCTGAGGAGCCATCGAGGCAAGCCGTAGCCCTTCTTCGGGCTGGCCGTGGCCCGCTTTCGGGGTGGGCGCGGCGAGCCGGGGCCCCGCGCCCCTCAGGTGCCCGGGGCCTCCCAGGGCAGCCTCAGTTCGAAGAGGGCTCCGCCGCCCGGGGCGTCGCCGACCGTCAGGGTGCCTCCATGGCGTACGGCGATGTCCCTGGCGATGGCGAGTCCGAGGCCCGCGCCGCCGTCGTCCCGCGCCCGGGACTCGTCCAGGCGGACGAAGCGTTCGAAGATACGGTCGCGGTCGGCCGGCGGGACGCCCGTGCCGTCGTCCACCACCTGGAGGACCACCCGGTCCGGCGTGGTGCGCAGCGTGACGGCGACGCGGTCGCGGGCGTGGCGGTCGGCGTTGTCCAGGAGGTTGCCGAGGACGCGGCAGATCTGGTTGCGCGAGCCGCGCACCTCCACCGAGTCCACGCCGTCCAGCGTCACGCCCTCCCGGGACGCCACCTCCTCCCGTACGACCTTCGCCAGGTCGAACCGCGCGTCCGGCGGCGGCCGCTCCCCCGCGTCCAGACGGGCGAGCAGCAGCAGGTCGGCGGCGAGGCTCTGCAGCCGCACGGTGTCCTCGACCGCCCCGTCCAGGTCCAGCAACTCCGGGTACGCGGCACCCACTTCCAGCTGGGTGCGCAACGAGGCGATGGGGCTGCGCAGTTCGTGCGAGGCGTCCGCGACGAACGCGCGCTGCCGCTCCACCGAGGCCTCCAGGGCCGCCAGCGTCTCGTTCGTGGTGCGCGCGAGCCGGGCGACCTCGTCGTGCGTGTCCGGCTCGGGGACGCGTCGGGAGAGGTCCTCGGAGGCCGTGATCGCCGCCATCTCCGCACGGATGCCCTCGACGGGGCGCAGCGCCCGCCCGGTGACGACGTACGTCACCCCGCTCACGGTCAGCAGCAGCAGCGGCAGCCCGATGAGCATCGTCGTCAGCGCGGTGCCGACGGCCTCCTCCTCGGTGGACATCGGGGCGCCCGCGTAGACGGTGAGCGGCACGCCCGCCGGCGTGACCACGTCGACCCCGGCGAACCGGTAGTCCGCCGTGTCCCCTTCGACGGTCGCGGTGCCCTCGCCGTACCAGGTCTCGTCGGCGATCTCGCCCGCCCGGAGGCTGCCCCCGTCCTCGGCGTCCTTGTCGCCCTCCGCCCGGTCGTCGGCGTCGTCGTTGGTCTCGGAGTTCAGCCGGTCCGAGTCGATGGCGGACACGTCCAGGCCCTCGACGTCCTCGCCGACCGCGACGGGCTTCTCGTCGCGGTCCAGGACCTCGACCGGGTTCTCGTCGCCGTCGGGCAGCCGCAGTTCGGCGTAGGCGAAGCCGCTGGCCAGCGCCGAGGCCGCGTTGCGGGCCACGGAGTCGGCCTCCGCGTCCGCCTTGTCGGTGAGGGTGAACCGCAGCGACAGCAGGACGGCGGCGCCCGCGGCCACCAGGGCCACGGCGACGACGACGGTCGCGGCGAGGGTCGCACGGGCCCGTACCGAGCCGAGACGGCGTTTCACGAGCGGCCCTCCAGTCTGTATCCGGCCCCGCGTACGGTCTTGATGAGCGGGGAGCCGAGCTTGCGGCGCAGCGCGCTGATGTAGACCTCGACGATGTTCGGGTCGCCGTCGTAGGCGAAGTCCCAGACGTGCTCCAGGATGTCGGCCTTCGAGACGACCTCACCGGCTCTCATGACGAGCTGCTCCAGGACGGAGAACTCCTTGGTGGTGAGCGTGATCTCGTCCTCGGCGAGGAACACGCGCCGGGCGGCGGTGTCGACCTTCAGATCGCCGACCTCGTGCACGGGCGAGGCACCGCCCGAGGGCCCGCGCCGCCGCAGCAGCGCCTTCACCCGGGCCACGAGGACGACGTACGAGAACGGCTTGGTCAGATAGTCGTCGGCGCCCGTGTCGAGCCCCTCGGCCTCGTCGTACTCGCCGTCCTTGGCCGTGAGCATCAGGATCGGCACGTCGTGGCCGGCGGCGCGCAGGGCGGCGCAGACGCGGTAGCCGTTCATGCCGGGCAGCATGATGTCGAGGATCACGAGGTCGTAGGACCCCTCGCTCGCCCGGTGCAGTCCGTCGATCCCGTCGTGGACGACGTCCACGGCGTACCCCTCGGCCGTCAGGCCCTTGGCCAGCGACACCGCGAGCCGCTTCTCATCTTCCACGATCAACAGGCGCATGCGTTCAGCTTGGCAAACCGAACCTGAAGCGGTCTTCAGGGGGCTTCAGGTCCGCTTCAGCGTCGATCGGCCAGATTGGTTCCCGTCGAAAGCAGACGAGGCGAACAAGCCAGACAAACAATCTGCAACCGGCGACATCATCCGTTACTGGTTGCAGCCAGTCGCATCCTGGAGGAACCTCATGAAGCGCAACATCGTCATCGCCACCGTCACGGCCGTCGCCCTGATCGGCGGCGGCACCGCGACCGCCATCGCGGTCTCGGGTGACGACGAGGCGCCGGCGAAGAAGACCGTGTCGGTGTCGAACGGTGACCACGACCGCGACGACGTGAACGACGACTCCGACGACACGGCCGAGGACAAGGCGGACGACAAGGCCGAGGACCGGGCCGCCCGCGACACCGACCAGGACGCCGAGGACAAGGCCGAGAACGCGGCCGAGGCGAAGGCCGGCCAGGTCACGGCCGCCGAGGCGATCAGGACGGCGCTGCAGCACAAGGACGGTACGGCGGTCTCCGCCGACCTCGACGACGAGGGCACCAAGCTGATCTGGGACGTCGACGTGCTGACCGGCGGCGGCAAGTGGTTCAGCGTCCAGGTCGACCCCGCCACCGGCAAGGTCCTCGGCTCGCACGCCGACCGTGACGACGACGGTGACGACGCCGCCGAGACCCAGCAGATCCGGGCCGCGCTGAAGGGCAGCTCCGTGACCGCCGCCGAGGCCGCCGAAGCCGCCGCGGACAAGGGCACCGTGACCTCCGTCGACCTCGACGAGGAGAGCGCGGACCAGGCCTGGGAGGTCGACACCACGGCCGCCGACGGCACCGGCAGCGACTGGAGGGTGAACCCCGACTCCGGCAAGCTCACCGCCGACCGCTCGGAGGACTGATCCCTCGCGGTCCCGTCGAACCACCGGGAGGACCGACCCCGCCGACCCCCTCGGCCGGACGTCGCCCTCCAGGAGGACCGGCGCTCTCCCCCCACATCCCGGGAGCCCCGACTCCTCCTTCCACGCCGGGAAGTCCGACACCTCCCCCCCCAGAGGTACACGGCCTTCCTCACCCCAGGTAGGGGCACCCGAGACCGGGTGCCCCTACCGGCGTTCGCGCGGTCGGCTCACCTCACGGCGACCGCGCCGCCCGTGCCTCGGCGCTCGCGACCTGCTCGGTCGTGTGCCCCGCCGTTCCGGCCGCCGACCCGGCCGGACGGCCCCGCCGGCTCCCCACCCCCACCACGGTCGCCGCGAGCAGGGCCGTGCCGCCCGCGAGGGCGAAGCCGAGGGTGGGCGAGACCCGGGCCACCAGCAGCCCCGAGGCGGCCGCTCCCGCCGAGACGCCCGCGTTGACGGCGGTGTTGACCCAGGCGCCGGACCGGGTGCGGGCGGCGGCCGGGGCGCAGGCGTCGGCGACGAGGTACGCGGTGGTGAGGGCCGGGGCGACGAAGAGCCCGGCGCAGACGACGGCGCCGGTGAGGACGGCGAGGCCCGGGGCGAGCCCGGCACCCGCGAGGGCGAGGCCAAGACCCGCCACCAGCAGCGACAGCCGTACGCGTGCACCGGAGCGCCACTCGACCGCGCCGTACAGCAGTCCGCCCACCGCGCTCCCGGCGGACAGCGCGGCGAAGATCCAGGCCACCACGTCGTCCCCGTGGCCCCGCTGCTCGGCGAAGGCCAGCACCAGCAGGTCGAGCGCGCCGAGCGAGAGCCCGACGCCGCCGGCCGCGACGACGGGCGGCACGATGCCGGCGACGCCCCACGACCGGCGTCGGCCCGTCGGCCTCTCGGACACCGCGCCCCGCCCCGGCATGCGCGCCACGGCCGGGGACGCGACGAAAGCGAAGGTCCCCGCCACCACCAGCACGGCACCCAGGGCCACGGCGGCGGCCGGAGCGGCGACCTGCACCACTGCGCCCACCACCAACGGCCCCGACACGAACAGCAGTTCCTCCGCGACCCCGTCGAGGCTGTACGCGCGCGGCAACAGCCCCCGGTCGGCGGCGAGTTCGCTCCACACCGTGCGCATCGTCGGCCCGAGCGGCGGCGTACAGGCGCCCGCCGCCACAGCGACCGCGCCCAGCACCGGGCCGGAGGCGCCCGGCCGCCAACTGGCCACCGCCAGCAGCCCGAGCAGCACGGCGTACGACGAGGCCATCGGCGGCAGCGCCCGGCGGGGGCCGTACCGGTCGACGAGCGCCGCCCTGGCGGGCGACAGGGAGACACTGGTGGCCCCGAACAGGGCCATGACCGTACCGGCGACGGCGTAGGACCCCGTCGCACGGGTCACGGCGAGCAGCACGGCGACCGGCACCATGCCGTAGGAGAGCCGGCCGACGAGTACGGCGGCGAAGGCGCGGCGGGCGTACGGGATGCGGAGCACCGCTGCGTACGACGGCCGCGAGGAGGTCGCGGACATGCGAAAGGTTCCTCACCTGAGGGCGTGCGGGGACACCGATGCCCCGCGCGACGACGACACGTCGCCTGCGGGGGGGCGTCTCTACGCAAGGTGAAGGAACACGCGGCCAAGTTAGCAGCTCGCGACGGGCGTTCCGCAGGGGCGCGGGGGGATGCGCGAACGGGGTCCGGGGCGGGGCCCCGGCGGCGGCAAGTCGCTACCGGTCATGTGGAAGGGCTCCAGCCGCGATCCGGCCTCGTAGGGGGACGCAGACCGCCGTGTTCCGGCCTGTCAGGTAAGCCAACTCGTACGCGGGACAGGATGGTTGGCAGGATCGCCAGCAGGACCGAGAGGCCCGCACTCCGCTGGGCCGCCCTGTGTCTCACGTAGAAGGAACGCGGTGGACGACGTAACTCAGCACACGACCATGACGGACACGACCGGCAGGGAAGCGGCGGGAGAGGAACCCGCGTTCCGCCTCGCGGGCCTGCACAAGGTGTTCGGCGACTACACGGCGGCGGATCACGTGGATCTCACCGTACGGCCCGGCTCCTTCTACGGACTTGTCGGACCGAACGGAGCGGGCAAGACCACCACCCTCTCGATGGCCGTCGGCCTCCTCCGGCCCGACGCGGGCACGGCCGAGGTCCACGGCGTCGACATCTGGGAGGAGCCGCTGAAGGCGCGCCGCCTGCTGGGCGTCCTGCCCGACGGGCTGGCCATGCCCGAACGGCTCACCGGCCGTGAACTGCTCACCTACCTCGGCCAGTTGCACGGACTCGACGCCGGTGAGGTGGACCGCCGCGCCGATGAGCTGCTCGCCGTCATGGAGCTCGACGGTTCCGCCGAACGCACCCTGGTGGTGGACTACTCCACCGGTATGCGCAAGAAGGTCGGCCTGGCCACGGCCCTGCTGCACGCCCCCCGGATGCTGGTGCTCGACGAGCCCTTCGAGGCGGTCGACCCCGTCTCCGCCGCCACCATCAAGCGGATCCTGCGGCGGTTCGTCGACCGCGGCGGCTCGGTCCTGATCTCCAGCCACGTCATGGCACTCGTCGAGGAACTGTGCGACACCGTCGGCGTGATGGCCCGCGGCCGCGTCGTCGCGGAGGGTCCGCTGGACGACGTGCGCGGCGGCCGCACGCTCGAGGAGACCTTCGTCGACCTGGTCGGCGTGACGATCGGCGGCGGGGAGGGACTGTCGTGGTTGGCGTCCTGATCCGTATGAAACTGGCCGTGCTGCGCCACAGCACGTCCGACTCCAAGATGGCCCTGAGCGGCCTGGGCTGGTCCGCCGGGATCTGTCTCGCCGTCACCACGGTCATCCTGGCGTTCCTCGACTTCTCCCAGCCGCGGATGCTGATGGACGTCCTCGCGGTCACCTTCGCGCTGTGGGCGCTGGGTTGGATCGTCGGCCCGATCTTCGCGGGCGAACC
The DNA here is from genome assembly GCF_031845845.1 of Streptomyces gottesmaniae. Lineage (NCBI taxonomy): Bacteria > Bacillati > Actinomycetota > Actinomycetes > Kitasatosporales > Streptomycetaceae > Streptomyces > Streptomyces gottesmaniae. Next base: position 99,873 of record NZ_JAVRFJ010000037.1, on the reverse strand, counting down.
CGCCCTCAACGGTGAGCACTTCCACCGCCAGCCGATCCCGCGCCGCACCCTGGCCATGGGCCTGCTCGCCGCCGCGCTGGTCGCCGTCACCACCGCGATCACCGTGCTGGCGTTCGGCGCCATGATCGCCTTCGCGGCCCGGCTGAGCTGGCAGGCCGTCGTGGTGTCGGTCCCCGCGGTGGTGCTGCTCCTGCTGCTCGTGGTGCTGCTGTCCCGGGTGGTCACCCTGCTGTTCCGCGTACTGGCCCGCTCCCGTATCGGCGGCGCCATCACCGCGACCGTCACCGCCGCGATCGTCTCCCTGTGCTCCTTCTCCTGGGTCCTGATGATCGGGATCTACCTGCTGCTGGAGTACGGCTTCCCGCCCACCTTCTCCACCGTGGTGCGGGCACTGCCCTCCAGCTGGGGACTGCTCGCCGTCGAGGCGGCGGGCCGAGGCGACTGGCTGTGGACGTTCGGTCCGCTGCTCGCGCTGGCCGTGCTGGTGGCGGCGCTGTTCGCCGCGTGGAGCGCGCTCCTCGGGCCGCAGCGGCTGGCCCGCCCGGTCGTCCGGGGCTCCTCCGCACGCGAGGCCGTACGGCGACCCCGGCTGTTCCGCGGCGACGTGGGGATGATCTGCCTCAAGGAGCTGCGCACCTGGTGGCGCGACCCGATGCGCACCCAGAGCATCGTGCTCGGCCCGGCCTTCGCGGTCATCACCGCGCTGTTCCCGCTGATCTTCGACTTCACCGCCGCGTTCCCGTTCGTCGGCGCGGCCGGCGCGCTGATGGCCGCGGCGACCTGCGCCCACCTCTACGGCCAGGACGGCACCGCGCTCTGGCTGACCCTGACGGTGCCCGGGAAGGAGAAGGCCGACGTCCGTGCACGGCAGCTCGCCTGGCTGATCGTCTTCGGCCCGCTCACGCTGCTGCTGACGCTCGCCGGATCTCTCGTGCACGGTGACCCCGCGCTGGTGCCGTGGGCGCTCGCGGGCAACCTCGCCGCGCTCGGCGGCGGTTCCGGCCTGCTGATCTGGGCCTCCGTCGCGGTCCTGGTGCCCGGCCCGGACCCGCACAAGAGCAAGAACTCGCCGATGGACCACGGCGACGTCACGGGCCAGTCGTTCCTGATGTTCTTCCTGGTCGCGCTGGCCATGTGCCCCGCGCTCGGGGTCGCCTGGGCGGGCCACGCGCTGGAGCAGCCCGCGCTGCTGTGGGCGAGCCTCCCGGTCGCCCTGCTCACGGGTGTGCTCAGCCATGTACTGCTCGGCTCGGTGGCGGCGAAACAACTGCGGGACAACGGCCCGGAACTGCTGCACCTGATGCGCTCGGGCGCCCCGGCGTCGACCGCCGCCGGCGAGGACGAGGCCGGCAAGTCCCCGTTCGAGACGATGTCCGCCAAACGCCAGACACTCCTGTGGACGGCCATGGCCGTCGGCATCCTCGGCCTGTTCCCGCAGGGCCTGGCGCCGCTGGGCATCAAACTCAGCGGCTCCACGGACAAGGTCTGGTTCCTCGCGCTGCACGTCTCCGACCCGTGGCAGTGGCCGGTGATCGCCGCCATGGTCCTGATCGGCGTCACGGGCTTCTGGGCCGCCTACTGGCTCTATCGCGCCGAGAAGAACCGCATCCAGGCGGTGGCCGCGTGAGCCGCGCCCCCCGGCCCGCGCACCTCTGAGCCGGCCGCGCCGCCGCTACGAGGCGCAAGGCCGAGCACTTCCCGGTCTGCACCAGCATCGCCCGCACACTGATCTGCCATCGCCGCCTCGCCACATGAGACGACTTGTTCAGGAGGCGGGCGGGTCTCCTTCACGGACATGACGAAAGCCCCGCCTCGATCGAGCCAAGGACGGGGGCTTCCGTCGAACCTCTGACCGCATAGAAGTCGCGGTGTGTTGACGGTGACCTGTGGATTCGTGGGGCGGATGGCAGCCGTACGGCACGCCGTGGGCCCGTCGCCACGGAGTGCGGCCCGGGTGTCGGCGAGGAGTCGCCGTCCTACGGCCACCGTGGCGGGGCCGAGAGACCCGAGGTCAGCCCTCCGTCAACCCGGCCACCAACTCGTCCGCCGCCCGATAGGGGTCCAACTCCCCCGCCACGATCCGCTCGGCCAGGGAATCCAGCCGCCGATCACCGTGCAGGTCCCCGATCCGCTCCCGCAGGGCGGTCACCGCGATGGTCTCCACCTCGCGCGCCGCACGGGACCGCCGCCGCTGCGCGAGGACCCCCCGCTCCTCCATCCACGCACGGTGCTTCTCCAGCGCCTCCACGACCTCGTCGACGCCCTCGGCCCGCGCGGCGACCGTCTTGACGATCGGCGGCCGCCAGTCGCCGGGCCCACGGGACTCGCCGAGCCCCAGCATGTGGTTCAGCTCGCGCGCGGTCGCGTCCGCGCCGTCCCGGTCGGCCTTGTTGACGACGTAGACGTCACCGATCTCCAGGATCCCGGCCTTGGCCGCCTGGATGCCGTCCCCCATGCCCGGTGCCAGCAGCACCACGGACGTGTCGGCCTGCGAGGCGATCTCCACCTCGGACTGGCCGACACCGACCGTCTCGACGAGGATCACGTCGCAGCCCGCCGCGTCCAGGACGCGGATCGCCTGCGGGGCCGCCCAGGCGAGGCCACCCAGATGGCCCCGGGTCGCCATCGAACGGATGTACACGCCGGGGTCGGAGGCGTGGTCCGACATCCGGACGCGGTCGCCGAGCAGTGCGCCACCGCTGAAGGGCGAGGACGGATCCACCGCCAGCACCCCGACCCGCTTGCCGGCCCTGCGGTACGCGGTCACCAGCGCCGACGTGGACGTGGACTTGCCCACACCGGGCGAGCCGGTGAGGCCCACGACGTACGCGCCGCCCGTGAGCGGTGCCAGCGCCTCCATGACCTCACGCAACTGCGGGGACGCCCCCTCCACCAGGGAGATCAGCCGGGCGACGGCCCGGGGCCGCCCTTCCCTGGCCTGTGCCACCAGTGCGGGGACGTCCTGCATCACAGCTCCGATCCGAGAAGACGACGGGCCACGTACGCCCGGAACCGACGGGCCTCAGGCCTTGGGTACCCGCACGATCAGCGCGTCACCCTGACCGCCGCCGCCGCACAGCGCGGCGGCGCCGACACCTCCGCCGCGCCGCTTCAGCTCCAGGGCGAGGTGAAGGACGAGCCGGGCGCCGGACATGCCGATGGGGTGTCCGAGAGCGATCGCACCACCGTTGACGTTCACCTTTTCCGGGGAAACCCCGAGGTCCTTCATTGACTGCACGGTGACCGCGGCGAAGGCCTCGTTGATCTCGATGAGGTCGAGGTCGTCGACCGCCAGGCCGTCCTTCTTCAGAGCGTGCTGGATGGCGTTCGACGGCTGCGACTGCAGCGAGTTGTCCGGTCCCGCCACGTTCCCGTGGGCGCCGATCTCGGCGAGCCACGTCAGGCCGAGCTCCTGCGCCTTGGCCTTGCTCATGACGACCACGGCGGCGGCGCCGTCGGAGATCTGCGAGGCGGACCCGGCCGTGATCGTGCCGTCCTTGGCGAAGGCCGGACGCAGCTTGCCCAGCGACTCGGCGGTCGTCTCGGCCCGGATGCCCTCGTCCTGGCTGAAAACGACCGGCTCGCCCTTGCGCTGCGGGATCTCCACCGGCGTGATCTCGGCGTCGAAGAGGCCGTTCTTCTGGGCGGCGGCGGCGCGCTGGTGGGACAGGGCCGCGATCTCGTCCTGCTCGGGGCGGAGGATGCCGAGGCGGGTGTTGTGCTTCTCGGTGGACTCGCCCATGGCGATGTTCTCGAAGGAGTCCGTGAGCCCGTCGTGCGCCATCGCGTCGAGCATCTGGATCGCCCCGTACTTGTAGCCCTCACGGGACTTCGGGAGCAGGTGGGGGGCGTTGGTCATGGACTCCTGGCCGCCCGCCACGATCACGTCGAACTCACCGGCGCGGATCAGCTGGTCGGCGAGCGCGATGGCGTCGAGGCCCGAAAGACAGACCTTGTTGATGGTGAGCGCGGGCACGTTCATCGGGATGCCGGCCTTGACCGCTGCCTGGCGCGCCGGGATCTGCCCCGCCCCGGCCTGGAGCACCTGGCCCATGATCACGTACTGGACCTGGTCGCCACCGATCCCCGCACGGTCCAGGGCGGCCTTGATCGCGAAGCCGCCGAGGTCGGCTCCGGAGAAGGACTTCAGCGAACCGAGCAACCGTCCCATGGGCGTACGGGCGCCCGCGACGATCACCGATGTGTTGCCGTTCGAACCAGACATGAGGTGCGATCCCCTTCCAGCTTGCACAGCCGAGGAGTGAACGAGGGTTTACTTCGAATGTACTGAGTGGCACTCCGTGCCGTCATCGGGCTGTCGGTGTGATCGCTGGCACGTTGCGTAACCGCTCCGGGAGCGCTGCACTGACATCATGCTGACGCGAATCGACCACATCGGGATCGCCTGCTTCGACCTCGACGCCACCGTCGAGTTCTACCGGGCCACGTACGGCTTCGAGGTGTACCACTCCGAGGTCAACGAGGAGCAGGGCGTGCGGGAGGCCATGCTCAAGATCAACAGCACGGACGACGGCGGCGCCTCCTACCTGCAGCTTCTCGAGCCGACCCGCGAGGACTCCACCGTCGCGAAGTGGCTGGCGAAGAACGGCGAGGGGGTCCACCACATCGCCTTCGGTACGGCGGATGTCGACGGCGAGGCGGCCGCGATCAAGGAAAAGGGCGTACGCGTCCTGTACGAGGAGCCGCGAGTCGGTTCCATGGGGTCACGGATCACGTTCCTGCACCCCAAGGATTGTCATGGCGTACTGACAGAACTGGTCACTTCGGCGCCAGTTGAGTCACCTGAGCACTGACCCCCGTACATATGGGCCGGTAGGGTTGGGGTCGGCCGTCGCCTTCGAGGGGGACGGCCCGGGTCCTGCCGCCTTCCGAGGAGCGGGATCCAAGGGCACCGCGAAGATCCATGAGCGGCTGCCCGAGGGCCGGGGTCCAGGTTTCGGGGGACGAGGGTGAGGGCGGCAGCCCGTGCTCCGCCGTTGATCTGACACCATTCCCCGGGGGCACCGTTCGGCGGTTGGACGGAGCTCGTTTGCCAGAGGTTGCGACCAGGGGACGGATGGGACCGCGCAGTGCGGGGCTACGAACGCCAGGAGCGAGAGCCGGCGGCTGACGTCGACCACCTCTCTCGGTTCGAGGCCGAGATGGAGCGGCTGAAGACCGAGCGGGAAAAGGCGATCCAGCACGCCGAGGACCTCGGCTACCAGGTCGAGGTGCTGCGCGCCAAGCTGCACGAGGCGCGCCGCACCCTCATGTCCCGGCCCGCCTACGACAACGGCGGCGACCTCGGCTACCAGGCCGAGCAGATGCTCCGCCAGGCCCAGATGCAGGCCGACCAGCTGCGCGCGGACGCCGAGCGGGAGCTGAGTCAGGCCCGGGCGCAGACGCAGCGGATCCTCCAGGAGCACGCCGAGCAGGCCGCGCGCCTCCAGGCGGAGCTGCACCAGGAGGCGGTCACCCGCCGACAGCAGCTCGACCAGGAGCTGTCGGAGCGCCGCCAGACGGTCGAGTCGCACGTCAACGAGAACGTGGCATGGGCCGAGCAGCTGCGCGCCCGCAGCGAGTCCCAGGCCCGTCGGCTCGTCGACGAGTCGCGCGCGGAGGCCGAGCAGGCGCTGGCCGCCGCCCGCGCCGAGGCCGAGCGGCTCGCCGCCGAGGCCCGCCAGCGGCTCCAGAGCGACTCGGAAGCCGCCCGCAGCGAGGCCGACCAGATCCTGCGCCGGGCCCGCGCCGAGGCCGAACGGCTGCTGAACGCGGCGTCCACCCAGGCTCAGGAGGCCACCGAGCACGCCGAGCAGCTGCGCACCTCCACCGCCACCGAGTCGGACTCCGCCCGCCGCCAGGCAGCCGAGCTGAGCCGGACCGCCGAACAACGCATGGCGGAGGCCGAGGCGGCGCTGCGCGAGGCGCGCGCCGAGGCCGAGAAGCTGGTCACGGAGGCGAAGGAGAACGCGGCCAAGGCCGTCACCGCCGCCGAGTCGACCAACGAACAGCGCACGCGTACGGCGAAGGAGCAGGTCGCCCGGCTGGTCGAGGAGGCCACGAAGGAGGCCGAGGCCACCAAGGCGTCCGCCGAGGAGGTCGTCGCCGACGCCAAGGCCGAGGCCGAGAAGATCGTCGCCGAGGCCGCCGAGAAGGCCCGCTCGATCACAGCGGAGGAGTCCGCCTCCCAGCTCGCCAAGACGGCCAAGACCGCCGAGGACGTGCTGAACAAGGCGTCCGAGGAAGCCCGCAAGACCACCAAGGCCGCCGCCGAGGAGGCCGAGCGCATCCGCGCCGAGGCCGAGGCCGAGGCGGACCGGCTGCGCGCCGAGGCCCACGACCTCGCCGAACAGCTCAAGGGCACGGCGAAGGACGACACCAAGGAGTACCGCGCCAAGACCGTCGAGCTGCAGGAGGAGGCGCGCCGGCTGCGCGGCGAGGCCGAGCAGCTGCGCTCCGACGCGGTCGCCGAGGGCGAGCGGATCCGCTCCGAGGCCCGGCGGGAGGCCGTCCAGCAGATCGAGGAGGCGGCCAAGACCGCCGAGGAGCTGCTCGCCAAGGCCCGGACGGACGCCGACGAGCTGCGGCAGACCGCCACCGCGGACAGCGAGAAGGTCCGCACCGAGGCCATCGAACGCGCTTCGACGCTGCGCCGCCAGGCCGAGGAGACGCTGGAGCGCACCCGCAAGGAGGCCGAGCGCCACCGCGCCGAGGCCGAGGAGCAGTCCGAGGAGCTGAAGGCCGAGGCCGAGCGCGCCGCCCGTGAGCTGCGCGAGGAGACCGAGCGCGGCGTCGAGGCCCGCAAGGCGGAGGCGGCCGAGGAGCTGACCCGGCTGCAGAGCGAGGCCGAGGCCCGGCTGGCCTCCGCCGAGGAGGCGCTCGCCGACGCCCGCGCCGAGGCCGAGCGGATCCGCCGTGAGGCCGGCGAGGAGAGCGACCGGCTGCGTACCGAGGCCGCCGAGCGCATCCGTACGCTGCAGGCGCAGGCCGAGGCCGAGGCCGAGCGGCTGCGCGACGAGGCCGCGTCCGACGCGTCCGCGTCCCGCGCCGAGGGCGAGGCCATCGCCGTACGGCTGCGGTCGGAGGCCGCGGCCGAGGCCGAGCGGCTGAAGTCCGAGGCGCAGGACACCGCCGACCGGGTACGGGCGGAGGCACAGGCCGCGGCCGAGCGGCTCGCCACGGAGGCGTCCCAGGCGCTGGCCGCCGCGCAGGAGGAGGCCGCCCGGCGCCGCCGCGAGGCCGAGGAGCTCCTCGGCGCGGCCCGGCAGGAGGCCGACCAGGAGCGGCTGCGGACGCGCGAGCAGAGCGAGGAACTGCTGGCCTCGGCGCGCAAGCGCGTCGAGGAGGCCCAGGCCGAGGCCGTACGGCTGGTCGAGGAGGCCGAGCGTCGCGCCGGCGAGATGGTGTCGGCGGCCGAGCAGCACGCGCAGCAGGTGCGGGACTCCGTCGCCGGGCTGCACGAGCAGGCCCAGGAGGAGATCGCCGGGCTGCGCAACACGGCCGAGCACGTGGCGGACCGGATGCGCCGGGAGGCCGAGGAGGAGTCGGACCGGGTCCGCGCCGACGCCTACGCGGAGCGGGAGCGGGCCACCGAGGACGCCAACCGGGTGCGCCGCGAGGCCCGGGAGGAGTCGGAGGCCGCCAAGTCGCTCGCCGAGCGCACGGTCGCGGAGGCGATCGCCGAGGCGGAGCGGGTGCGTTCGGACGCGTCCGAGCACGCCCAGCGGGTGCGTACGGAGGCTTCGGACACCGTCGCGCGGGCCGACCAGGACGCCTCGCGCACCCGCGCGGAGGCCCGCGACGACGCCAACCGCATCCGTTCGGACGCGGCGACCCAGGCCGACACCCTGATCACCGAGGTGACGGCCGAGGCGGAGCGCCTGACCCGGGAGACCAACGAGGAGGCCGAGCGGGTACGGGCCGAGTCCGTCGCCAAGGCCGACCGGCTCATCGGCGAGGCCACCGACGAGGCCGAGCGGCTGCGGGCCGAGGCCGCCGAGACGGTGGGCTCCGCGCAGCAGCACGCCGAGCGGGTACGGGCCGACGCCGAGCGCGCGCGGGCCCAGGCGGAGGCGGAGGCCGACCGGCTCATGGCGCACGCCCGCGAGGAGGCCGACAACACCCTCGACCAGGCCCGCAAGGACGCCAACAAGCGGCGTTCCGAGGCCGCCGAGCAGGTCGACAAGCTCATCTCGGAGACGGCTGCCGAGGCCGACAAGCTGCTCACCGAGGCGCAGACGCAGGCACTGCAGACCACCGCGGACGCCGAGGGGCAGGCCGACTCCATGGTCGGCGCGGCCCGCAAGGAGGCCGAGCGGCTGGTCGCGGAGGCGACCGTCGAGGGCAACTCCACGGTGGAGAAGGCCCGTACCGACGCCGACGAGCTGCTCGTCGGCGCGCGCCGGGACGCGACCGCCATAAGGGAGCGGGCCGAGGAGCTGCGCGACCGCATCACGGCCGAGATCGAGGCACTGCACACGCGGGCCCGCCGTGAGGCCGCCGAGACGATGAAATCCACCGGTGACCGCTGTGACGCGCTCATCAAGGCGGCCGAGGAGCAGTTGGAGAAGGCGACGACGAAGGCCAAGGAGATCGTTTCCGAGGCGAACTCCGAGGCGGGCAAGGTGCGTATCGCCGCGGTGAAGAAGGCCGAGGGTCTTCTGAAGGAGGCCGAGCAGAAGAAGTCCACGCTCGTCCGTGAGGCCGAGGAGCTGAAGGCCGAGGCGATCCGCGAGGCCCGCCGCACGGTCGAGGAGGGCAAGCGCGAGCTGGAGGTGCTGGTCCGCCGCCGCGAGGACATCAATGCGGAGATCTCCCGTGTCCAGGACGTCCTGGTCGCGTTGGAGTCTTTTGAGGCCCCGTCGAGCGGCAAGGACGGTGGAGTCAAGACGGGTGCCGCGGCTGGTGCGACTCGTTCGGGTGGCAAGTCGTCAGACGGCTAGCGGTGCCGGGGTGTTGCGGGTATCTTCCCGCCCCGCCCTGGTACTACAGACACCAATTTGTGCTCGTTCTGTGCTTGCCATCTGTGCTTTCAGGCCTTTACGCAAAGTTTCTGGCAAGTATTCCGATGGTCGGCCACTCAAAAGGGGTGTCATTCTCCAGATCAAACGTGCATCTGCTCGATGACACGCCGCTTCGCCCCCTAGGATTCCACCTATCACCTCACCGGTCTCATTCGACAGGAACCCCATGAGCGACACTTCCCCCTACGGCTTCGAGCTTGTGCGGCGTGGATACGACCGCGCTCAGGTGGACGAACGTATCTCCAAGCTCGTCTCCGACCGTGACTCCGCTCTCGCCCGCATCACCGCTCTGGAGAAGCGCATCGAGGAACTCCACCTCGAGACGCAGAACGCCCAGGCGGCGGTGACCGATGCCGAGCCTTCCTACGCCGGTCTCGGCGCGCGCGTCGAGAAGATCCTCCGCCTCGCCGAGGAGGAGGCGAAGGACCTGCGCGAGGAGGCCCGCCGCGCCGCCGAGCAGCACCGTGAGCTCGCCGAGTCGGCGGCCCAGCAGGTGCGCAACGACGCGGAGTCCTTCTCCGCGGAGCGCAAGGCCAAGGCCGAGGACGAGGGCGTCCGGATCGTCGAGAAGGCCAAGAGCGACGCTTCGCAGCTGCGTGCCGAGGCGCAGAAGGACGCGCAGTCCAAGCGCGAGGAGGCGGACGCCCTCTTCGAGGAGACCCGTGCGAAGGCCGCGCAGGCCGCCGCCGACTTCGAGACGAACCTCGCCAAGCGTCGCGAGCAGTCCGAGCGGGACCTCGCGTCGCGTCAGCAGAAGGCCGAGAAGCGCCTCGCGGAGATCGAGCACCGCGCGGAGCAGCTCCGCCTGGAGGCCGAGAAGCTGCGCACCGACGCCGAGCGCCGTGCCCGCCAGACGGTGGAGACCGCGCAGCGTCAGGCCGAGGACATCGTCGCGGACGCGAACGCCAAGGCCGACCGGATCCGTTCGGAATCCGAGCGCGAGCTGGCGGCGCTCACCAACCGCCGCGACTCGATCAACGCCCAGCTGACGAACGTGCGCGAGATGCTGGCGACCCTCACGGGTGCGGCGGTCGCCGCCGCGAGCACGCCGGTCACCGACGACGAGCCGATCTCCCGCGGGGTCCCGGCCCAGCAGTCCCGGTAACACCGTCTCCTGCCGGCCACACCGGACGAGGCACGTGGGCCCGCGTCTCCCCTTCGGGGGGCGCGGGCCTTCGGCATCCAGGGCACCATGGCCGCCCCATCTCACCGCCTCCGGCAAGCCCGCCCTGCGGCACGTGGGGCATCCACCGGGCCGCGCCCATCGCCCGCCCGGCCCGTCCCCGGCCCGTCTGTCCCCGGCCCGTCTGTCCCCGGCCCCAGCTGCGGACCGGCCCTCCCGCACAGGCCGCCTCCACCGCGCCACTCACCGGGGCAGACCACTTGTACCGCCGCCCACTGCCTGAGCGGCCTCTACCTCGCCCCCATCCCGGCCTGTCACTCTCTCGCCCCCGCCACGGGGCGCTCCCCTCCAACCGCCCCCACCCCGACTGCGAACCGGCCTTCCACACAGGCCGCCTCCACCGCGCCGCCCTCCAAGCCGTCCCGTCTGTGCCGCCGCCCCAAACCTGAGCGGCCTCTACCTCGCCCCCATCCCGGCCCATCTCTTTCTCGCCTCCGCCACGGGGCGCTCCCCCAACCGCCCCCAGGCCCGGCTGCGAACCGGCCCTGCCGCGCAGCCCGTCTCCACCGCGCCGCCCTCCGAGCCGTCGCGTCTGTGCCGCCGCCCCCAGCCTGAGCCACCTCTACCCGGCCGCCCCGGGCACATGGCGCATCCGCCCCCCAGCCCCGGCCCGCTCTGCCTGTCCCACCCCAGCTGCGGAGCCGTCTTCCCACCGCAGGCCGCCCCCGCCGCACCACTCTCCCCGACCCGTCTGTGCCGCCGCCCCACAGCCTGAGCCGCCTATGCCCCGCCGCCCTCAGCCAGAGCCGTCTATGCCCCGCTCCCCGCAACCCGGCCGGTCGCGTCCCCGCGTTCTTCGCGCTCCTTGCTCGGGGCCGTGACAAGGCGGTACTCCGGTGGCAGGCCCCCGGCCCCCGTTCTAGCGTGGCCGCATGATCGAGCTCGACGGGCTGACCAAGCGGTACGGCGAGAAAGTCGCGGTGAACAACCTGACCTTCGCCGTGCGGCCCGGGATCGTCACCGGTTTCCTCGGACCCAACGGAGCCGGGAAATCCACGACGATGCGCATGATCCTGGGGCTGGACCGCCCGACGGCGGGGGACGTCCGGATCGACGGCACGCACTACGACCGGCTGAGGGACCCGCTGACGTACATCGGGGCGCTGCTGGACGCCAAGGCCATGCACGGCGGCCGCAGCGCCTTCAACCACCTGCTGTGCCTCGCGCAGAGCAACGGGATCCCCAGGGCCCGGGTGCACGAGGTGCTGGACACGGTCGGACTGACGTCGGTCGCGAGGAAGAAGGCGAAGGGGTTCTCGCTCGGTATGGGGCAGCGGCTCGGCATCGCCGGCGCACTGCTCGGGGATCCGCGGATTCTCATGTTCGACGAGCCGGTCAACGGGCTCGATCCCGAAGGCATTCACTGGATCCGGAATCTGATGAAGTCCCTCGCGGCACAGGGCCGGACCGTCTTCGTGTCGTCGCACCTGATGAGCGAGATGGCGCTGACCGCCGACCACCTCGTGGTGATCGGACAGGGGCGGCTCCTCGCCGACACCTCGATGGCACAGTTCATCCAGCGGAACTCGCGGTCGTACGTACGGATCCGCACCCCCCAGCGGGAACAGCTGCTCGACGTGCTGAACGCGGTCGGTGTCATGGTCGTGGAGACGGGCGACGGGGCGCTGGAGGTGGACGGCGGGAAACCGGAGCAGATCGGCGAGCTGGCCGCCCAGCACCAGGTCGTGCTGCACGAGCTGAGCCCCCAACAAGCCTCGCTGGAGGAGGCGTTCATGCGGCTGACCGCCGAGTCGGTGGAGTACCACGCGCACGACGGCCCCCCGGTGGCGAGCCCGCCCACCGCCCCCGCCTGGGGCGTCGGCTGGCAGCGGGAGGGCTGACCGTGACCACGGCCCAGGTCGTCCGCTCGGAGTGGACCAAGATCCGTTCGGTGGCTTCCACGGTGTGGACGCTGTCGCTGGCCGGGATCGTCACGATCGCGCTCGGCGTGCTGATCTCCCTGCTGTCGAAGAACGAGTTCGACAATCTGAGCCGCGACGACCGGCTCTCGTTCGACCCGACCTTCATCAGTTTCGCGGGAATGACGCTCGGGCAGCTGGCGATGATCGTGTTCGGGGTGCTCGTGGTGTCGAACGAGTACAGCACCGGCATGATCCGGACCTCGCTGGCCGCCGTCCCCCAGCGCGGCACCTTCCTCTTCAGCAAGATCGCGGTGGCCACCGCCCTCTCCTTCGCGGTGGGACTCGCGACCAGCTTCGTCACGTTCTTCCTCGGACAGGCGATGCTCGGCTCGCACCGGGCCGAGATCGGCGATCCGGGTGTCCTGCGCGCGGTCTTCGGCGGCGGGCTCTACATGACCCTGATCGCGATGTTCTCGATGGGCGTCGCGGCGATGCTGCGCAGCCCGATGCTGTCGCTCGGCATCCTGATGCCGTTCTTCTTCCTGATCTCCAACATCCTGGGCAACGTCGGCGCCACCGAGAAGGTCGGCCGCTACCTCCCCGACCAGGCCGGCAGCAAGATCATGCAGGTGGTCACCCCGGTCGACGACGACACGCCGTACGGCCCCTGGGGCGGCCTCGCCGTCATGGCGCTGTGGGTGGTGGCGGCCCTGCTCGGCGGGTTTCTGACGCTGAAGCGGCGCGACGCGTGAGCGGGGCTTGACCAGCGGTTACGTACATGCCAAAGCAACCGGCCCGTGACCTGCGCGGTTTTACTTCCTCTTGGGCGCAACCGTCAGCGCCCCGATAGGGTCCTAATCCTTACGGGGGCGTGCGCCCCGACGTCCTGAGACGATTCCGAGACGTCACGAACCGTTCGATGGGTGCGGAGCATGATCGAGGCAGTCGGCCTGACGAAGCGCTATGGCGCCAAGACAGCCGTGTACAACCTTTCCTTCCAGGTGCGGCCGGGGGCCGTCACCGGCTTCCTGGGCCCCAACGGCTCGGGCAAGTCGACGACGATGCGCATGATCCTGGGCCTGGACAATCCGACCTCCGGGCAGGTGACGATCGGCGGCTATCCGTACCGCAAGCTGCCGAACGCTGCCCGTCAGGTCGGTGCGCTCCTCGACGCCAAGGCGGTGCACGGTGGCCGGCACGCCCGCAACCACCTGCTGTCCCTGGCCCAGCTGTCGGGCATCCCGGCCCGCCGGGTGGACGAGGTGCTCGGTGTCGTCGGCCTCCAGGACGTCGCCAAGAAGCGCTCCAAGGGCTTCTCGCTCGGCATGGGCCAGCGGCTCGGCATCGCCGCCGCCCTGCTCGGCGACCCCCAGGTCCTGCTCTTCGACGAGCCGGTCAACGGCCTCGACCCCGAGGGCATCCTCTGGGTCCGCAACCTGATGAAGGCGCTCGCCGCCGAGGGCCGTACGGTCTTCGTCTCCTCGCACCTGATGAGCGAGATGGCGGTGACCGCCGACCACCTCATCGTGATCGGGCGCGGGCAGCTGCTCTCCGACATGAGCATCAAGGACTTCATCTCGGCGAACTCCGCCGACTTCGCGCGCGTCCGGACGCCGGACACCGAGCCGCAGCAGCGCGAGAAGCTGACGGCGGCACTGACCGAGGCGGGGGGCCAGGTGCTGCCCGAGCAGGACGGGGCACTGCGTGTCATGGGCCTGCCGCTCCCCCGGATCAGCGACCTCGCGCACGGCGCCGACGTACGGCTGTGGGAACTGTCGCCGCACCAGGCCTCGCTGGAGGAGGCGTACATGCGGATGACGCAGGGCGCCGTCGACTACCGCTCGACGACCGACCAGAAGGCCGGTCTCCAGCAGCCCCTGCCGCCCGGCACGCAGCCGCCGATGCCGGTGCCCGGGCAGGGCCAGCCGGGCTGGTACGCCCCGCCGGCACCGCAGCAGGGCGGCACGCCGTACGCGCCGCAGGGCCACCCCGCACCGCAGGGTCAGCCGCCGGCCGGTCCCTACGGCGCCCCGGCGCCCACAGCGCCCGCTCCGGCGCCCGCGCAACCCCAGCCGAACCCGTACGCCCAGTCCGCGCCCCCGGCCGCGCCCCCGGCCCCCGCGCAGCCCGCGGCCGCGCCCGCCCCGTCCCCCGCACCCGCGGCCCCCGCGCCCGCCGCCGACCTGACGAAGTCCGAGGACGCCCGATGAGCACGCCCCAGCCGCCCCTCACCCAGCAGCCGCCCGCCCCCAACTGGCAGGGCGCGCCGGGCACTTCGTACACCTCGCCGATCCCGGTCGTGCGCACCCACCTCGGGCACGCGATCTCCTCGGAGTGGACGAAGATCAAGTCGGTCCGCTCGACGGTGTGGACGCTGGGCGTCTTCGTCGTCCTGGTGATCGGCCTCGGACTGCTCTTCTCCCTGATCGCGGCCTCCACGGACATGAACCTGGAGGGCGAGTCCCCGCTGGGCCTCGGTCTGTTCGGGCTGATGATCGGCAGCGTCTGCATCATCACGCTCGGGGTGCTGACCACCGCGTCCGAGTACGGCACGGGCATGATCCGGACCACGATGACGGCCTGCCCGAACCGCGGCCGGGTACTGCTCGCGAAGGCCATCGTGTTCTTCGCGCTCACCTTCACGGTCACCCTGGTCACCACCGCGTTCGTCGGCTTCGCCCAGGTGGCGATCCTGGAGGACAACGGTGTGGTGAGCCCCGACGGCGAGGAGTGGTTCAAGGCCACTGTCGGCGTGAGCCTGTTCCTCGCGCTCTTCGGGCTGCTGTCGCTGCTGATGGGCTCGCTGATCCGGCACTCGGCCGGCGCGATCACCATCATGCTCGGCGTCTTCCTCGCGCCTCTGGTCATCGCGATCTTCATGTTCTCCGAGTCGCTGAAGGACGTGCAGGAGTTCCTGCTGGAGTACTCGATCCCGAGCCAGCTCAGCGTCTTCTACGGTGCGGAGATCAGTCAGTCCGGCCCGTCGGGCTGGGATCCGCTGTGGATCATGCTCGCCCTGGTGGTCGCCGGGTTCGTCGGCGCGTACGCCCTGCTGGAGAAGCGGGACGTCTGACCGAGACCACGACCGGAGTCCGCGAGGTGTCAGAACCTCGGCGCGTTACGGGACCGCTGCACCCGGGAGGTGCGGCGGTCCTTCGCGTTCCAGCAGGCCTTGTGCCAGTGCCGGCGCTCGTCGACGCCGGAGTGCTCGGGCCAGGCGACGACGTGCGGCACCCCGGAGGGGATCATCTGGTCGCAGCCGGGGCAGCGGTAGGTCTTGCCGGCCGCGCTCGCGCCCGCCACATGGCGCACGCTCCACTCCTCGCCCCGCCACGGCTCGCTGGTCTGCCAGCCGCCGTACCGGTCCGAACGGTCCTCGTCCGTACCGCGGCCTGACGGACCCGACGAACCATCGCCCTTGGGGCGGTTGCGACGCGGGGACACGGGACACCTCACGGGGCTATACAGGGAGCAGGGTTGGCGTCCAGCCTACGCGGGCCCGGTGGGGGTATGCGTACGTCACCAATCCCCTCAGAACGCCCTCCGCCCGGCGCATTCTGCAGACAATCCGCAAATCTCGTCGCCAGGCCGTGTCTTCGGCACGTGTCACGGGGTTATGCCGGTGGGGGAGCTCCCGAGTCGGAGCCGAGGAAGCAGGAAGAGCGATGCACGTAGGAACATTTGTACTGGGAGCCCAATTCCCCGGCCAGGGCCAGGGGGAGGCGCTCCACCGGGCGGTACGGACCGCCGAAGTGGCCGACGAGGCCGGGCTGGACGCGGTCTGGCTGGCCGAGCACCACTTCGTGCCGTACGGCACCTGCCCGTCGGCGATCACCCTCGCCGCGTTACTGCTGGGGCGCACCCGGCGCATCCGGGTCGGCACGGCGGTCAGTGTGCTGCCC
The DNA here is from genome assembly GCF_031845845.1 of Streptomyces gottesmaniae. NCBI lineage: Bacteria > Bacillati > Actinomycetota > Actinomycetes > Kitasatosporales > Streptomycetaceae > Streptomyces > Streptomyces gottesmaniae. The sequence continues at coordinate 83,903 of NZ_JAVRFJ010000037.1, read as the reverse complement.
ACCGTCCACCCCGTGGCCCTGGGCGAACAGGCCGCGCTGCTGCATGTGACCTCCGGCGGACGCTTCTCCCTGGGCGTCGGGCGCGGTGGGCCGTGGGTCGATCTGGAGGTCTTCGGCTCCGGGCTGGAGGCGTACGAGAAGGGCTTCCCGGAATCACTCGATCTGCTCATGCGCTGGCTGCGTGAGCCGTCGGTGTCGGCGTCGGGGGAACGATTCAGCTTCCGTGAGGTGCCCGTCGTCCCGAGGCCCGCGGAGGACCTGGACGAGACACCGGGTCCGGAGGTCGTCGTGGCCTGCACCTCGCCGTCGAGTGTGAAGCTGGCCGCCGAGCGCGGGCTGTCGATGTTGCTGGGCATGCACGTCGGGGACGAGGAGAAGGCCGAGATGGTCGCGCTGTGGCGCGCCAGCGCCCGGGCGGCGGGCCGTTCGCCGGAGGAGATCTCCGGCGCGGCCCATGTCTCGGCCGGTGTCTGCCAGATCGCGGACCGGCGCACCGACGCCGTGGAGGCGCTCACCAAGGCGATGCCGGGCTGGCTGAAGCAGGGCCTCGACGCGCATGTGACCGTCGACGGCCGCGCTCGCGCCATGCGCGACCCGCTGGCCTACACCGAACTGCTCTGCGGGCTGCACCCGGTGGGGACCCCGCGGCTGTGCGCCGACCGGCTCGCGGCGACCAGCGAACGGACGGGCATCTCCCGCTTCGCCCTGCTCGTCGAGGGCTCCGGCGATCTGGCGGCGACGGAGGAGAACGTACGGCGACTCGGTGCCGAGGTGCTGCCTCACCTCGGCTGAGCCACTGCGGGGAGCTTGCCGCCCCGGTTACCGATGCACCTCCCGCGATGGGAGCGGCAAGCTGTGGCGCGTCATGCCCTCAGCAGTCCCGGAGTTCCGGGGACTGGTTGAGGAGTTGACCGCGGATCGAGGTGAAGCGGGCCAGCCTGTCGTCCACGGACGGGTCCAGCGGGAACACCGCCACCCGGTGGCAGTTCTGGAAGGCAAGCCGTACACCGAAGTGCCGCTGAAGCGCGCCGCGAATCGCGTCACTGGCGAGCGCGCGCAGCAATTGCCCGCGCGCCTGCTCGTCCGGCGGGGGCGTCTGGTTGTCGGCGAACTCTCCGCCGTCGACCTTCAGCTGGGCCACCAGAGAGCTGATCATCTCCCACGCGTAAGGCAGGGAGGTCCGGACGCAGTCGACGAAGGCGGCTTCGTCGACCTCGCCTCGCTCGGCCTGTTCGAGTAGGGCCGGTGAGACGTCGAGCGACATGGGTTCTCCTCTCGCACCCCCACAACAACAGGGGTTGACGGACAAGGCGGAGATCGGTCGGCGAACACGCAGAGTGCACGCTCCGCGACCTCCAGTTTCTACGGTAAGCAACCGAAGGTGACCGCACCAGGAGATTGCGCGCACCGACAGGGCGTGTGACGCACACAATCAGCCAATGCCGAACAGGAGTTGACAGCGGCACATGCCGGGGGACGACGAAGGTCCACATGAGGGGCGGGAGGACGTGACAGAGGGCGACAGTGACCGGGCGGAAGCGGCGGGGTCGTCGAACGCCGTCCGGCGGGGTGCGACGGCAGAGGAGCGGAGTACGGCGACGGCTGTTCCGGCAGCCGAATCGCGCGCACCCGTCGGCGTCGAGTAGCGTTGCCGACCATGCGTCTCGTCATTGCCCGCTGCTCCGTCGACTACGCGGGCCGGCTCACCGCCCATCTCCCCTCGGCCCCTCGCCTGATCCTGGTGAAGGCCGACGGCAGCGTCTCGATCCACGCGGACGACCGGGCCTACAAGCCCCTCAACTGGATGTCCCCGCCCTGCACGCTGAAGGAGGGCTCCGGGGACGAGGAGGGCGTCTGGACCGTCGTCAACAAGGCGGGCGAGAAGCTCATCATCACGATGGAGGAGGTCCTCCACGACTCCTCGCACGAGCTGGGCGTCGACCCCGGGCTGATCAAGGACGGCGTCGAGGCACACCTGCAGGAACTCCTCGCCGACCGCATCGAAACCTTGGGCGAGGGCTACACCCTCATCCGTCGCGAGTACATGACCGCCATCGGCCCCGTCGACATCCTGTGCCGGGACGCCGACGGCGCGACCGTCGCGGTGGAGATCAAGCGGCGGGGCGAGATCGACGGCGTCGAGCAACTCACGCGGTACCTGGAGCTGTTGAACCGCGACCCCCATCTCGCGCCGGTCCGCGGCATCTTCGCCGCCCAGGAGATCAAGCCCCAGGCCCGAGTCCTCGCCACCGACCGCGGCATCGGCTGCGCGGTCCTCGACTACGACGCCCTGCGCGGCATCGAGGACGACAAGCTGCGCCTGTTCTGAAGCGGTCGCCACCGCCGCGTAGGCCCGCCGGGCCGGTGGACGCACCGCCGCGCGAGCGGAGATGCGCGGATCTGCGCGTACTCGACGCCGGGGGCGGCACTGCCTCAGCCCCCGGCGTACCGGCGCGCCGACTCGTTCTGCTGGGCCATGCGCCTCAGCGCCAGCAGTGCGGGTTCCAGGAGGACGGTCAGCAGCAGCGCGCGTTCGGCGGCCTCCAACGGGTCCTCGATCCCGTCCAGTTGGTCGAGGTCGAGGGTCGCGGTGCGCTCCGCGAGGCGGGCGTACGGCAGCAGCGCCTGCCAGTCGAGCGGGGCGCCCAGCGTGCGCAGCGTGGCCAGGGTCTCGGCCAGGACCGCGCGGGCGGGTGCCGACTCGTGCACGTGCCAGCCCAGTTCCTCGACGAGGGCGTCGACCTTCGCCGTCTCCGACGGGGCCTCGATGGTTTCCTCGCCGAGCCGGATGGCCCCCAGGGCGAGACCCAGCTGTAGATGGGTGTCCCCGGCGTGCTCAGCCAGGGCACCCAGGAGCTCCCGGGTGGTACTGACGGACAGCCCCCGGACGCCGATCAGCGCACGGATCAGCCGGAGCCTGCGCACATGGCTCTCGTCGTACTCGGCCTGCGTCGCCGAGATCTGCCGCCCGGCCGGGAGCAACCCCTCACGCAGGTAGTACTTGATCGTCGCGACGGAGACACCACTGCGGCGGCTCAGCTCGGAGACACGCATCGGTCGCCCTCCGCACTAGAAGTTGGATACCTCCACTGTCTAACATAGATAGTGAAGGTATCTAATATCTCTCGGAGAGGGCCACAGCCATGCCCACCCTGCCCTGGACCACGGTCAACACCCCCGCACCGGACACCGAGGCGTTCGTCATGGCCTCGCGGTTCGAGGTCCGGTCGTTCAAGGACGTACCGCGCTTCTTCCTGCGATCCCTGTCCGCGTGGAAGCAGGTCTCCGGCGCGCCCGGGGCCTACGGCGCCTCGCTGGTAGCCGAACCCCTGAAGCGCACGTTCTGGACCCTGTCGGCGTGGGAGGACAAGGACGCGCTGTACACGTACGCGAGGACCGAACCGCACCGGTCGATCATGACCGGCCTGCGGCCCGTGATGAAGGACTCGGTCTTCACCTTCTGGCAGGCCCCGTCGGCCGATCTGCCCATCGCCTGGCCGGACGCCCGCCGCCGCCTCGCCGAGGAGGCACGGAACCGTTCCTGATCCCCGACGGCCACGCACCGCACCGCGCAGAGCACGGGGAACGAGCCGCCCTCGCGCGGCGCGGCTTGCCGTCTCCTCCCGGCGCGGCCGCCCCGTCGCCGTCAGGCCACGGTGTCGGCCGGAGGCTCGGGCACGGTCGCCGAGGCGGTCGTCGCCGTGGGGGCGGTGGCGGTGTCGGTGGTGCCGGGGGGTGGCGGGTCGTCGGTCTCCTCGGTCTCGCTCGGCGTCGGTGTGGGCGTAGGAGTGGGAGTGGGGGTGGGCGTAGGAGTCGGCGACTCCGACTCGTCGTCGCTCTCGGACGGCGTCGGCTTCGGGGAGGTCTTCGACGGCGAAGGCGACGGCTTGCCCGACGGCCCCTTCGTACCGCTCGGGTCGTCCGAGGGCCCCGCCGTGTCCGAAGGGGTGGGATCGTCCGACGTGCCGTAGGTGCCGTCAGGTCCCGGGTCGGTCGGTTCGGGCAGGGTGCCCGGGGTGTCGTTCTCGTCGCCCGCCTTGGGACGGTCCGCGACGAGGCCCCCGTCGTCGGTGCCCTCGCTGGCGGACGGGTTGACGCCCACCTTCTCGGCGGGGGTGTCACCGTTGCGGTCGGAGGTCGCGCCGAGGGTCACGACGGTGCCCAGGACGGCCGCGAGGAGCGCACCCGCACCCGCCGCGACGAGATTGCGCCGGGCGCCGCCGACCAGGGTCTTGAGACTGCTCAGCCTGTGCGCGGGCGACCTGGAGCCGGCCCGCTGGGTGACGAGCGTGCTGTCGCCGGCCATCGGCGTCGAGGAGGCTCCGGCGTTCGCGGCCACCCCCGTTCCCCACACCCCCGAGCCGGTCGGCGTCCCGAAACCGGCCCCGCCGGGGCCCGTGGCCCCGAGACCGGCCCCGGCCAGGCCCGCCGACGGGTATGCCGACGGCACGCCTCCGGGCGGTGAGGCCGACTCCTCGTGCCGGGCGTCCGGCACCTCCTCCCCCGCCGCCGTGCGCCCCCCGGGCGGTGTCGCCCCGGAGCGGTCGGCGACCAGGGCGAGAGCCCGGCGTCCGGCGACGGTGCCGCGCTTGTCGGCGAGGACGTTGCGCAGCCCGATGGAGGCCTCCAGCTCCGCCCGGGCCCGCTCCAACTGCCCGGAGCAGAGCGCGAGGACGCCCAGCTCGTGGTGGAAATAGGCCTCTTCACCGGTCTCGCCGACGAGAGCGGCCGCCTCGGCGCCGGCGCGGAGCGCCCGCTCCCAGGCGTTCCAGCGCAGCCCGGCGGCGAACGTGGGCGCGGCCTGCCGGGCCAGCACCACGGCGGCGCTCTCCTCGTCCTCGCCGGGCGGGGTCGTCACGGGCACGAGCGCGGTGAGGGCGGCCAGGACGGCGTCCGCCTCGGCCGAGACCCGCTCGGGGGTCACCGAGGGGTGTCCGGCCCACCAGGCGTAGTGCTGGGCGGCTGTGCGGGCGCGCGTCTCCGCGTCATCGGCGTACCCGGCGGCCTCCAACTGCGTCCGCACCCCGGCCGCGAGCCGGTAGCGGGCACCGACAGGTGTCACCAGGGCGCAGCCGACCAGCTCGCCGAGGGCGGCGTCGGCGTGGGTGTCGCCCACCAGGGCGGGCAGGTGCGCCTGGTGCGGGATCTCCCCGCCGAGCGCGACGGCGAACCTGAGGGTCTCGCGGGCGGAGGCGCTCAGCCGGGAGGCGAGCAACGCGGCGGGCGCGGCCCCTTCGGCGAGCGACGGCAGGGGCACGTCGTGCCCGTCCGGGACGGCGTCGAAAGGCGCGTCGACGGGCGGCGCCTCCTGGAAGACCCCGAACTCGTCGACGGCGTCCGCACCGGCCCGCTGCCGATCCCGCTGCCTGAGCAGTGCCCCGGCCTGGGTGAAGCGCAGCGGCAGTCCCTCGGACTCGAACCAGAGGTCACCGGCCCAGTTCGACTCGTCCTCGGTGAGCGTCCGCCCGACGACGCGCTCCAGGAGCTGCTTGCTGCCGGCCCTGTCGAAGCCGCCGAGGACGATCTCCTCCAGGGGCGCGTCGGCGGACGGCAGGGGGGTGTCGGGGGTGGCCCCGATCAGGAAGGCGCACTCGGGGGTGGCGTCGAGCAGTTCGTCGAGCGCGATCCCGCCGAACTCCAGGTCGTCCAGGACGACCACCGCGCCGATGTCCCGCACGATGTCGAGGATCTGCTGCCGGGCGGGCCGGAACAGCGGTGTGCTGTACACGGCTGCGAACAGTTCGTACAGCAGGTCGTCGACCGTACGTCGGAAACCGCTCAGCCGGACGACGCCGTCGGGGGCCAGATCCGCGCAGTCCTCGGCGACCGCGTCGAGGAGCGTGGTGCGACCGGAGCCGGGGGCTCCGGTCAGGCGCACGGAGCGGCCCCGCGCGAGCAGCCGTACGAGACGCGCCCTCTCCTCGTCGCGCTGGAGCAGGGGCAGTCGGGGCAGCGAGGGGCCCGGGGGCACCGGCGGCCGGGCGGCGCGGTCGATGACGGCGCGCTCGGCGGGCGTGTGCTTAACGGGCTGACCAGGCAGTTCGCCCGGTGGGCAGTTCTCTATCTCGCTGCCGTCGACGGGATTGACGGTGAGCAGGAAGTCACCCGAGACGAGCTGGACGGTGCGGGCGAGTGCCGGGGCGTGCCGGTCGAAATCCTGCGTCAGCGCGTCCCGTGGCGGACGCTTGCTCTGCGCCTGTCCGTCGTCATGGCCGTACTCTTCGGGTCCCCGGTTGTTCGGGTCCATCGGTCCTAGCCCCCCAAAAGCGTCTCGTGTGCTGGAGCCCCTCCCGGCCGTGTCGCACACCGCGCTGTCGCTTCTGGTCCGGAACCCGCTCGAGGGTAGCTGGCGGCGGGCAGCCGAACCCTAAACCTTCGCACAGTATCTCCGACAGTCCGGGGTCCCGCGCCGTCCGAGACATCACAGTCTCGTGAGGATTGCGAGCGTGGTGCGTTTCGCCCTCATGGTCCGCACTGGTCCCCTGGGTTTCAGTCCCCCCTGACGACCGGAGGGGTCGTGCCGACCGGAGGGTCGTGCCGACCGGGTGTCCCGCACACACCGAGCCATACGTACGAGCCCGCACACGCGTTCACACGCGGGGCAACGACTCCAGACCGATTCCGCCCTCGATCGCGAGGATGCGGTGCAGCCGGGTGGCCACGAGCAGCCGCTGCATCTGCGGTGGCACATCGCGCAGCACGAGCCGCCGTCCGCACCGTCCCGCCCGCCGGTGGGCTCCCATGATCACCCCGAGTCCGGTGGCGTCCCAGGAGTCCAGCTCTGACAGGTCGAGCACCAGGTCGCCGGCTCCGTCGTCGACGGCCGAGTGCAGGACCGTACGGGCGTCCGCCGCGCTGCGTACGTCGAGGCGGCCCCCGACGACCAGCTCGGCGTGGTCGCCCCTGATGTACATAAGCGCTCCCGTGAGTGCGTCTCGTACTCCGTGATGTGGGTGATGCAACGTCTGACGGTGTTTGACACCGCCAGGTTGCCGTCTGTGAGCGAACCGATACCGAATTCACCTCAAGGGGTGAGGCCGGAGAGGCTCATGCGTTCACATGCCTGGGAGGGGCCGCCCATGACGTGGGGCCGGGTGTCAGCCCGGTCCGCGTCAGTAGGTGTAGAAGCCCTGCCCGCTCTTGCGTCCGATGTCACCGGCGTCCACCATCCGGCGCATCAGCTCCGGAGGGGCGAACTTCTCGTCCTGGGACTCGGTGTAGATGTTGCTGGTGGCGTGCAGCAGGATGTCGACGCCCGTCAGGTCCGCCGTGGCCAGCGGTCCCATCGCGTGGCCGAAGCCCAGCTTGCAGGCGAGGTCGATGTCCTCGGCGGTGGCGACGCCCGACTCGTACAGCTTCGCGGCCTCGACGACGAGGGCGGAGATGAGACGGGTCGTCACGAAGCCGGCGACATCCCGGTTGACGACGATGCAGGTCTTGCCGACCGACTCGGCGAACTCCCGTGCGGCGGCGAGCGTCTCGTCGCTCGTCTTGTAGCCGCGCACCAGTTCGCAGAGCTGCATCATCGGCACCGGCGAGAAGAAGTGGACGCCGACGACCCGCTCGGGCCGTTCGGTCGCCGCCGCGATCTTGGTGATCGGGATGGCGGAGGTGTTCGAGGCGAGCACGGTGTCCTCGCGGACGACCTTGTCGAGCGCCCGGAAGATCTCGTGCTTCACCTCCAGCTTCTCGAAGACGGCCTCGACGACGATGTCCGCGTCGGCCGCCGCGTCGAGGTCGGTGGTGGCGGTGATCCGCCCCAGTGCCGCCTCGGCGTCCTCGGCCGCCAACTTCCCCTTGCTCACGAACTTGTCGTACGACGCCCTGATGCCGCCGATGCCACGGTTGAGCGCCTCGTCGGTGACGTCGCGCAGGACGACGTCCCAGCCCGCCTGCGCGGACACCTGGGCGATGCCGGACCCCATGAGTCCGGCTCCGATCACGGCGAGCTTCCGTGCCACTGTGCGACTCCCCTGGTACGCGCTGTCGATGACTGACCTCTCGGCCGGACACTAGCGCTCGTGAGGGGCCGTGTGACCGCTTAGTAACGCGAGTCACGTCTCAATGGACGGACATCACACCAGCAGCACTCACTGGAAGGGTCGCACGGCGTAGTTGAGCACCTTCTCGCTCAACAGGCCCTCCATCTCGCCCAGGAGAAGAAGCACCTCTCGGGACACTTCGTCCGGATTGCGCCCGGCGAGCATCTCGCGCCCGATGACGGCCATCACCGTCTGGTGGACCCAGTTGATCTGACCGGCGATCAGGGTCGGCAGGGAGTCGTCGGGGTCGGCGCCGGTCTCCTCGCGCAGGGCCGCCTCCAGGTTGTCCTGGATCTCCTGCTGGATGCTCCACAGCCGGGAACGCAGGGCGGGCGCCTCGTGGATGGCCTTCATGAAGCGGTCGTAACCCTCCATCAGGCCGACGCGCGGCGAGACCGCCTCGACCTCGGCGCGCAGTTCGCGCAGCACGGCGGCGACGGCCGACTCGCCGCGGTCGCGGGCGCGCACCCAGCGGGCGAGCCGGTCGACGATGCCGGCGCTGCGGTCGAAGAAGAGGTCCTCCTTGGCGGGGAAGTAGTTGTAGACCGTGTTCACGGAGACGTCGGCCGCGTCGGCCACCTCCGCGATGGTGACGGTCACGAAGCCGTGCTCCAGGAACAGACCGGTGGCGATGTCCGAGATCCGTTGCCTCGTCTCACGCTTCTTGCGCTCCCTGAGCCCCTCTGCCATGGGCACATCGTAGGTCGCCGCGTCGTCCCGCGGAATTTCGCTGGAGCCCTACAAAGTTTGGTGTCATTGCAAAATTTCAGTGACTCTGTTTTTCTGGTGGCATGCCCATCATCAGTGCGGCCGGTCTGAGCCGTACCTTCCGGACGAAGCGCGGCCCCGTGGAGGCCGTGCGCGACATCGACCTCACCGTGCGCCCCGGCGAGATCCTCGGCCTCCTCGGCCCGAACGGCGCCGGGAAGACCACGACCCTGCGGATGCTCACCACCCTGCTGCCCCCGACCGGCGGCGCGGCCACGGTCGCGGGCCACGACCTGGCGACCGACCCCGTCGGGGTGCGCCGGGCCTGCGGCTACGTGGCGCAGTCGGGCGGTGTGGACCCGCAGATCACCGTGCGGGAGGAGCTGGTCACCCAGGGGCGGCTCTACCGTCTGACGAAGAGCCAGGCCGCGGAGCGGGCCGCGGAGTTGGCCCGCGACCTGGATCTGACCGAGCTGCTGGACCGCAAGTGCGCCACGCTCTCCGGCGGCCAGCGGCGGCGCCTCGACATCGCCATGGCGCTCACCCACCGCCCCCGGGTCCTCTTCCTCGACGAGCCGACGACCGGGCTCGACCCCGGCAGCCGCGCCGACCTCTGGGAGCTGGTCCGCCGCCTGCGCGACGAGCACGGCACCACGGTCCTGCTGACGACGCACTACCTCGACGAGGCGGACGCCCTCGCCGACCGGATCGTCGTCGTCGACCGGGGCCAGGTCGTGGCGGACGACACCCCGAGCGCGCTGAAGCTGACCCACGGCGGCTCGGCCGACGCCACGCTCCAGGACGCCTTCCTGGCCATCACCGGGCGCGGGCCCTCCCCCGCCGACACCGCCCCCGTAGCCGTCTAGAACCGGTCAGAGGACTCCGATGCTTCTTCACGACACCGCGCTGATCTTCGGGCGGTACACCCGCCAGACCCTGCGCTCCCGCTTCGCGATGCTGTTCGGCGTACTGATGCCGCTGCTGTATCTGCTCTTCTTCGGCCCGCTGCTCACCGAGGTCCCGCTCGGTGCCCGGGGCAGCTCCTGGCAGGTCCTCGTGCCGGGCCTGCTGCTGCAGCTGGGCCTGTTCGGGGCGTCGTTCGCGGGCTTCATGGTCATCCTCGAACAGCAGACGGGAGTGATCGAACGGATGCGGGTCACCCCGGTGAGCCGACTGGCGCTGCTGCTCGGCCGGGTGCTGCGCGACACCGCGGTCTTCGTGTTCCAGGCGGTGCTGCTGGTGCTCGCGGCCCTGGTCATGGGCCTGCGCGCGCCGCTCGTCGGCATCCTGATCGGCTTCGCGTTCGTGGCCCTGCTGACGGCCTCGCTCGCCTCGCTGTCGTACGCGCTCGCCCTGAAGGCCCGCTCGCAGCACGAGTTCGGCCCGGCGGTCAACGCGCTGACCCTGCCGTCGATGCTCCTGTCGGGCCTGATGCTCCCGATGTCCCTGGCGCCCGGCTGGCTGGACCTCCTGTCCCACTTCGTACCGTTCCGCTACCTGGTGGACGCGATGCGGGACGCGTACGTCGGCGCGTACGCCACCCCGGCCATGCTGTACGGCGTCCTGGTCGCCGTGGGCCTCACCGTGATCTCCGTGACGGTGGGCACACGGGTCTTCCGGACGGCCGGGGCGTAACTACGCTGGTCACATGGTCAATCTGACGCGCATCTACACCAGGACCGGCGACCAGGGCACCACCAACCTCGGCGACATGAGCCGGGTGCCCAAGACCGATCCGCGGATCTCGGCGTACGCGGACGCCAACGAGGCCAACGCGGCCATCGGCACGGCGATCGCGCTGGGCGGGCTGGACGAGGAGGTCGTCAAGGTCCTCGTGCGGGTGCAGAACGATCTGTTCGACGTGGGCGCGGACCTCTCGACCCCCGTCGTCGAGAACCCGGAGTTCCCGCCCCTGCGGGTCGAGCAGTTCTACATCGACAAGCTGGAGGCCGACTGCGACCGCTTCAACGGGGAGCTGGAGAAGCTGCGCTCCTTCATCCTGCCCGGCGGCACCCCCGGTGCGGCCCTGCTGCACCAGGCCTGCACGGTGGTCCGGCGTGCCGAGCGCTCGACGTGGGCCGCCCTGGAGATCCACGCCGACGCGATGAACCCCCTCACCGCGACCTACCTCAACCGGCTCTCCGACCTCCTGTTCATCCTCGCGAGGACGGCGAACAAGGAGGTCGGGGACGTGCTGTGGGTGCCCGGCGGGGAGCGGTAGCCGCTCCCCGCCGCGCTCTCGCGGACCGGGCTCAGCCGCCGCCCGTCGTTCCGCGAGCCCGCTGGTAGAGGCCCGTGGCGACGAGGACGCCCCCCACGCACATCATCACCACGCCGACCTTGGTCAAGGTGACGACCGGGACCTTCACCCCCTCGGTGGAGAGCCACAGCACCAGGCCGATCACGAAGGTGGCGGTCCCCTCCAGCAGGTTCCTCGTGGCCCGGCCGGCCGTCCTGTCCGGTGTGCCGCTCATCGCCCGCTCCTCTCCTTCGCGTACCGGGAGTCCCGGTCCCCGTCCCGCGGGGCGTCCGGTTCCTTCTTCGGCCAGATCGTGTAGGCGAGGGCGACCAGGCCGTGGATGCCGGCGGCCCGGAGGGCGACCCACTGGAACGACCTCAGCGAATCGACGTTCCCGTCGTCACCGACGTACCAGACGGCCAGCTGGAGCAGGGCCAGCGCCACCCCGACCGCCACCAGCGTCCGTGTCCACAGCCTGCCCTCGTGGCGGGCCCTGGCCAGGCCGTACTTCGGCGGACCCGGCGGCTTGGGCCCGCCGGCCAGGCGGTGGGCCGCGTGGCCGTCCAGCCAGCTGATCATGTAGTGGCCGTAGCCCACGGTGAAGCCGATGTAGAGCGCCGCCACCCCGTGCTCCCAGCTCGGCTCGGCGCCGTTCTTCAGGTCGATCGCCGTCACGACGAACAGCACCAGCTCCAGCACGGGCTCGCAGAGCAGCAGCACGACACTGGCCCGGCGCTTGTTCAGCAGGTAGCGGACGGCCAGGGCCAGTGCCAGCAGCACCCAGAAGCCGACTTCGCAGGCGATGATCAACGCGACGATCACGATGCGCTCCTCTCGTTCACCCTTCCAGGCTCCCGGCGCTCGGCCGCCGATTCGTCGTCGCCGGTGACGAGGCCGCGGTACATCGAAAGATGCAGTCCAGGACCGTTCGCGGGCACCAGGCGCCGGGCGCCCCGCCCGTGTTGGATGGAGGGCATGGCCGTACGACCGCCCCGCCCGCACCGCATGGACCTGTGCATCGCCGCCGCCGGACTCCTCGGCGGTCTGCTGCTGTGGGGCCTGGGCCTCGACACCCGTACGCCCCACGACGGCATCGTGATGTTCGAGAGCCACTGGTGGGTCCTGCCGCCCCTGGTCGCGATGGCCGTCTGCGAGGCGCTGCGCCGGACCCTGCCGCGCACCGCCCTGCTGGTCGGCTGGGCCGCGCTGACCCTGGACACCCTCACCCAGGGCAACCTGATCACGGTCCTGATGTTCACCGACCTGGTCTACGCCGCCGTGCTGTACGGCCCGCCCGCCACGGCCCGCCGGGTGCCCTGGATCTCCGGCCTGGTGACCGTCGCCTTCACCGTGGTGCCGCTCACGGCCTTCCGGAAACCGGAGGCGCTGCTCATCGGGGTGGTGGTCGGCCTGGTCTCCCTCATGCCGGCCATCACCGGCTGGATCGTCCGCAACCACCGCGACGCCGCCGAGGCCGCCCGGCTGCGCGCCGAGCAGACGGCCCTGCTGGCGGAGATGGACCGCGCCCAGGCCGTGGTGTCCGAACGGGCGCGTATGGCAAGGGAGTTGCACGACATGGTCGCCAACCACCTCTCGGCGATCGCGATCCACTCCACGGCCGCGCTCTCCCTCGACGACCCGGACACCTCCAGAGAGGCCCTCGGGGTCATCCGCGAGAACAGCGTGGCGGGGCTCGCCGAGATGCGCCGGCTGATCGGCATCCTCCGGGACTCCGGCGACGATGCCGAGCCGTCGGCCGCGCCCACCCTCGACGGGCTCGGCTCGCTGGTCGACACCGCCCGCACCAACGGGCTCGACGTCACCCTCGACGCCGACCACGGCGACTCCCTCCCCGCCCCCGTGGAACTGGCGGCTTACCGCATCGTCCAGGAGTCGTTGACCAACGCGCTCAAGCACGCCTGCCCCGGCCGGGTCACCGTCGCGCTGCGCCAGGCCGACGGCGCCCTAGACATCGCCGTGGCCAGCCCGTACGGCGACCGTGACGGCCCGAGCGCACCCGGCTCCGGCGCGGGACTGGTCGGGATGCGGGAGCGGGTGGCCCTGCTGGGCGGCACGTTCGAGGCGGGTCCCGAGAGCGCGGGGCACGGCAAGATCTGGAGCGTCCGCGCCGCCCTCCCCGTCACGGACGGGGAGCCCGCGTGACCCCCGCGTCCGGCACCGCAGTCGAAGGAGAACCCGCATGATCCGTGTGCTCGTCGCCGAGGACCAGTCCGCCGTACGGGCCGGGCTGGTGCTGATCCTGCGCAGCGCGCCCGACATCGAGGTGGTCGGGGAGGCGGCGGACGGCGAGCGGGCGGTGGCGCTCGCGCGGGAGCTGCGACCGGACCTGGTGCTCATGGATGTGCAGATGCCACGGCTGGACGGGGTGTCGGCGACCCGGCAGGTGGTCGCCGAGGGACTGGCCGACGTCCTCGTGCTGACCACGTTCGACCTGGACGAGTACGTCTTCGGGGCGTTGCGGGCCGGGGCGGCCGGCTTCCTGCTGAAGAACACGGAGGCGAGGGACCTCATCGAGGCCGTGCGGGCGGTGGGGCGCGGCGAGGGTCTGATCGCCCCGGCCGTCACCCGGCGGCTGATCGCGGAGTTCGCCGCCAAGCCCGTCCGGGAGCCCGCGGTCGATCCGGCCGCCCTCGACTCCCTCACCCGGCGGGAGCGGGAAGTGCTCTCCTGTCTGGGCGAAGGGCTGTCGAACGCGGAGATCGCGGGACGGCTGGACATGGCCGAGGCGACGGTGAAGACGCATGTCAGCCGTCTGCTGGGGAAGCTCGATCTGCGCAGCAGGGTGCAAGCGGCCGTGCTGGCACAGGAGTTGCGGGCCTGATCCCGGCCGGGCCCTCCCCGGGGTGTCCCACGTGAGCGCACTGGTCCAGACCCATTGACCTATGGTCCAGACCTTTCTATTCTCAGCCACACTGCGCCACGTCATGCTCATGATCAAGACACCCCACAAGGAGGCGCACATGCGCTTCAGGCACAGAGTCACGGCGGGTCTCGCGACCCTGCTCCTCCCCCTCGCCGGCCTGGTCGGTCTCGCCACCCCCGCCCAGGCGGCCACGGAAGCGACCGCCACCTACGCCAAGCCCCAGGACTGGGGCACCGGCTTCGAAGGCAAGTGGACGGTGAAGAACACCGGCACCACGACCATCAGCTCCTGGACCGTCGAGTGGGACTTCCCCTCCGGCACGACGGTCACCTCCGCCTGGGACGCGGACGTCACGTCCTCCGGCACCCACTGGACCGCCAAGAACAAGTCCTGGAACGGCACCCTCGCCCCCGGCGCCTCCGTCTCCTTCGGTTTCAACGGGAGCGGCTCAGGCTCCCCGGCCAACTGCAAGCTGAACGGCGCCAGTTGCGACGGCGGCCCCAGCGTCCCCGGCGACGCGGCACCCTCCGCCCCCGGCACCCCGACCACCTCGGACGTCACCAACACCTCGGTGAAGCTGAGCTGGAGCGCCGCCACCGACGACAAGGGCGTCAAGAACTACGACGTCCTGCGCGGCGGCACCAAGGTCGCCACCGTCACCGGCACCACCTACACCGACACCGGGCTGACCGCCGGCACCGACTACTCGTACACCGTCCAGGCCCGTGACACCGCCGACCAGACCGGCCCGGTCAGCGGCGCGGCGGCGGTCCGGACCACCGGGGGCGGCACGAACCCGAACCCGGGCTCGAAGATCAACCTCGGCTACTTCACCGAGTGGGGCGTCTACGGCCGCAACTACCACGTGAAGAACCTGGTCACCTCGGGCTCCGCCGCCAAGATCACCCACATCAACTACGCGTTCGGCAACGTCAAGAACGGCCAGTGCGTGCTGGACGACGCCTACGCGGCCACCGACAAGGCCTACACCGCCGACCAGTCCGTCAGCGGCGTCGCCGACACCTGGGACCAGCCGCTGCGCGGCAACTTCAACCAGCTCCGCCAGCTCAAGGCCAAGTACCCGCACATCAAGGTGCTGTACTCCTTCGGCGGCTGGACCTACTCCGGCGGCTTCGGCCAGGCCGCGCAGAACCCGGCCGCGTTCGCCAAGTCCTGCAAGGCCGTCGTGGAGGACCCGCGCTGGGCCGACGTCTTCGACGGCATCGACATCGACTGGGAGTACCCGAACGCCTGCGGCCTGACCTGCGACACCAGCGGACCGGCGGCCTTCAGGAACCTGATGTCGGCGCTGCGCACCGAATTCGGGCAGAACTACCTGGTCACCGCCGCGATCACCGCCGACGGCTCCTCCGGCGGCAAGATCGACGCGGCCGACTACGGCGGCGCCGCGACCCATCTGAACTGGTACAACGTGATGACGTACGACTACTTCGGAGCCTTCGACAAGGACGGCCCGACCGCCCCGCACTCCCCGCTGACCTCGTACCCCGGGATCCCGCAGGCCGGCTTCAACTCGGCCGACGCCGTCGCCAAGCTGAAGTCGAAGGGCATCCCGTCCGCCAAGCTACTGCTCGGCATCGGCTTCTACGGCCGCGGCTGGACCGGCGTCACCCAGTCCGCCCCCGGCGGCACGGCGACCGGCGCGGCCCCCGGCACCTACGAGGCGGGGATCGAGGACTACAAGATCCTGAAGAACTCCTGCCCGGCCACCGGCACCATCGCCGGCACGGCGTACGCCCACTGCGGCACCAACTGGTGGAGCTACGACACCCCGTCCACCATCGCCGGAAAGATGTCCTGGGCGAAGAACCAGGGGCTGGGCGGCGCCTTCTTCTGGGAGTTCAGCGGCGACACGAGCAACGGAGAGCTGGTGAACGCGATCAGCAACGGGCTGAGGTGACCGACTGAAACGATCAGTGGTCGAGACATCACGCGACGTTGACGCGCTGACCGGGCGGGGCTGCCTCCAGCCACGCGAGGAACCCGGTCAGCGCGTCCTCGCTCATCGCCAGTTCCAGCCGGGTCCCGCGGTGCAGACACGCGAGGATCACGGCGTCGGAGAGAAGCGCCAGCTCCTCCTCGCCCTCCGGCGTGCGGCGCCCGGCCACCTCGATCGAGGCGCGCTCCAGGACACGGCGGGGGCGGGGCGCGTACGAGAAGACGCGGTACCACTCGATGCGGTCGCCGTTGTAGCGGGCGACGCCGTACCCCCAGCCCTTGCCGTTCTCGTCGCTGCCGGGTTTCTCCGGGGCGGCCCAGCGGAGGCTGCAGTCGAACGTTCCGCCGGAACGCTGGATGAGGCGTCGGCGCAGTCCGAAGACGAAGAGCCCGACCACCACGAGCGCGATCACCGAACCGCACACAGTCAGAGCGAGGACCATCGACACCGACCTCCTCGTCTCCTAGGTAACGGAACGTAAAAAACACCCATATTCGCCTCAGCCGCGGCCGGGTCGGGATGTAGACATCCAGACCCAGCCGCGGCTGAGGTACAGCATCACACGGCGTCTGCGCTCAGCGCGCACCCGCCGTACGCAGTCGTACATCCGCGCGGCGCTCGGCGGCGGCATCGCCCTCCGCCTTCGCGCGCTCCAGCTCCCGCTGGGCGCCCTGGACGTCGATCTCGTCGGCCAGCTCGGCGACCTCGGCCAGCAGGGACAGCTTGTTGTCCGCGAACGAGATGAAACCGCCGTGCACAGCGACGACGACGGTGCCGCCCTCACTCGTACGGATGGTCACCGGGCCCGACTCCAGCACACCGAGCAGCGGCTGGTGACCGGGCATGACGCCGATGTCGCCGGACGTGGTCCGCGCGACGACCAGGGTGGCCTGGCCCGACCAGACCTCTCGGTCGGCCGCGACCAGCGCGACGTGCAGCTCAGCAGCCAAGGTGGCTCCTCGGGTCACCACCCGGCGCCTCCGCCGGGTGTTGGGTCAATTCTAGAGGGAGTACAGAGGGGGGCGGGACGCACCCCATGAGGTGTGGCCTCGCCCCCCACTGATCACGATTCGCCTGACGTCAGCTGACGCCGAGCTCCTTCGCGTTCTTCTTCAGGTCCTCGATACCACCGCACATGAAGAACGCCTGCTCCGGGAAGTGGTCGTACTCACCGTCGATGATCGCGTTGAACGCGGCGATCGACTCGTCCAGCGGCACGTCCGACCCGTCGACGCCGGTGAACTGCTTGGCGACGTGGGTGTTCTGGGACAGGAAGCGCTCCACGCGACGGGCACGGTGGACGACGAGCTTGTCCTCCTCGCCGAGCTCGTCGATACCGAGGATCGCGATGATGTCCTGGAGGTCCTTGTACTTCTGCAGGACCGACTTCACGCGCATCGCGGCGTTGTAGTGGTCCGCCGCGATGTAGCGCGGGTCCAGGATGCGGGACGTGGAGTCCAGCGGGTCCACGGCCGGGTAGATGCCCTTCTCCGAGATCGGACGGGAGAGAACCGTCGTCGCGTCGAGGTGGGCGAAGGTGGTGGCCGGGGCCGGGTCGGTCAGGTCGTCCGCGGGGACGTAGATCGCCTGCATCGAGGTGATCGAGTGACCACGGGTCGAGGTGATGCGCTCCTGGAGGAGACCCATCTCGTCGGCCAGGTTCGGCTGGTAACCCACCGCGGAGGGCATACGGCCGAGCAGGGTCGACACCTCGGAACCGGCCTGGGTGAAGCGGAAGATGTTGTCGATGAAGAACAGCACGTCCTGCTTCTGCACATCGCGGAAGTACTCCGCCATGGTCAGACCGGCGAGGGCCACGCGCAGACGGGTGCCCGGGGGCTCGTCCATCTGACCGAAGACCAGCGCGGTCTTGTCGATGACGCCGGACTCCGACATCTCCTCGATGAGGTCGTTGCCCTCACGGGTGCGCTCACCGACACCGGCGAACACGGAGACACCGTCGTGGTTGTTGGCGACGCGGTAGATCATCTCCTGGATGAGCACCGTCTTGCCGACACCGGCACCACCGAACAGACCGATCTTTCCACCCTTGACGTACGGGGTGAGAAGGTCGATGACCTTGACGCCGGTCTCGAACATCTCGGTCTTCGACTCGAGCTCGTCGAAGTTCGGAGCCTTGCGGTGGATGCCCCACCGCTCGCCCGTGTACTGCTCGTCGACGTTCAGCACCTCACCGAGGGTGTTGAACACCTTGCCCTTGGTGAAGTCGCCGACCGGCACGGTGATGGAGGCGCCGGTGTCGGTGACCGCGGCCTGGCGGACCAGACCGTCGGTGGGCTGCATGGAGATGGTGCGGACCAGGCCGTCACCCAGGTGCTGGGCGACCTCCAGGGTCAGCGTCTTCAGCTCGCCGGCGTTGGCCGGGTCGGCCACCTCGACGTGAAGGGCGTTGTAGATCTCCGGCATCGCGTCGACGGGGAACTCCACGTCGACGACCGGGCCGATGACCCGGGCGACGCGGCCCGTGGCAACGGCCGTCTCAGAAGTCGTCGTCATTACTTGTCACTCCCCGCGGTCGCGTCGGAAAGGGCTGCGGAGCCACCGACGATCTCGCTGATTTCCTGGGTGATTTCGGCCTGGCGGGCCGCGTTGGCAAGACGGGAGAGCGTGTTGATCAGCTCACCCGCGTTGTCGGTCGCCGACTTCATCGCGCGGCGGGTGGCGGCGTGCTTGGAGGCAGCCGACTGCAGCAGCGCGTTGTAGATACGGCTCTCGACGTAGCGCGGCAGCAGGGCGTCGAGGACGTCCTCCGCCGACGGCTCGAAGTCGTACAGCGGAAGGATCTCGCCCTTGGGCGCCTCCTCCGCGACCTCTTCGAGGCTGAGCGGCAGCAGACGCGCGTCGAGCGCCTGCTGCGTCATCATCGAGACGAACTCGGTGTAGACGATGTGGAGCTCGTCCACACCACCGTCCGCCGTGTCCTTCTCGATGGCCTCGATCAGCGGGCCCGCGACCTTCTTGGCGTCCGCGTACGTGGGCTCGTCGGTGAAGCCGGTCCACTGCTCCACGACCTTGCGCTCGCGGAAGTTGTAGTGGGCGACACCGCGGCGGCCGACGATGTACGTGTCGACCTGCTGGCCCTCGGCCTCGAGGCGGGCCGTCAACTTCTCCGCCGCCTTGATGGCGTTGGAGTTGAAGGCACCGGCGAGACCGCGGTCACTCGTCAGCAGCAGCACTGCGGAACGCGTGACCTTCTCGGCCTGCGTGGTCAGCGGGTGCTTGGTGTTCGAACCAGTGCCCACCGCCGTGACCGCGCGGGTGAGCTCGGTCGCGTAGGGCGTGGAGGCCGCCACCTTGCGCTGCGCCTTGACGACGCGCGAGGCGGCGATCATCTCCATCGCCTTGGTGATCTTCTTGGTCGCGGTGACGGATCGGATGCGACGCTTGTAGACCCGGAGCTGAGCTCCCATGAGTCAGGTCCCTTCCTTACGTCACTTGGAGACGTTGACGGCCGGAGCGTCCTCGCCGAGCAGCTTGCCGTCCGCGGTCTCGAACTGCTTCTTGAAGTCGGTGATCGCGTCGGCGACAGCGGTCAGCGTGTCGTCCGAGAGCTTGCCGCCCTCCTTGATGGAGGTCATGAGGCCCTGCTCCTTGCGGTGCAGGTACTCCAGCAGCTCCTTCTCGAAGCGGCGGATGTCGGCGACCGGTACGTCGTCCATCTTGCCGGTGGTGCCGGCCCACACGGAGACGACCTGGTCCTCGGTGGACATCGGCTCGTACTGGGCCTGCTTCAGCAGCTCGACCATGCGCTGACCGCGCTCCAGCTGCGCCTTCGACGCGGCGTCCAGGTCGGAACCGAAGGCGGCGAACGCCTCCAGCTCACGGAACTGGGCGAGGTCCACGCGCAGACGGCCGGAGACCTGCTTCATCGCCTTGTGCTGGGCGGAGCCACCGACTCGGGAGACGGAGATACCCACGTTCAGCGCGGGGCGCTGACCGGCGTTGAAGAGGTCCGACTCCAGGAAGCACTGGCCGTCGGTGATGGAGATGACGTTGGTCGGGATGAACGCCGAGACGTCGTTGGCCTTCGTCTCGACGATCGGCAGACCGGTCATCGAGCCCGCGCCCAACTCGTCGGAGAGCTTCGCGCAGCGCTCCAGCAGACGGGAGTGCAGGTAGAAGACGTCACCCGGGTAGGCCTCACGGCCCGGCGGGCGGCGCAGCAGCAGGGACACGGCGCGGTAGGCGTCGGCCTGCTTCGAGAGGTCGTCGAAGATGATGAGGACGTGCTTGCCCTCGTACATCCACTGCTGACCGATGGCCGAACCGGTGTAGGGCGCCAGGTACTTGAAGCCGGCCGGGTCGGACGCCGGGGCGGCGACGATGGTCGTGTACTCCAGCGCGCCGTTCTCCTCCAGCGCGCGGCGGACCGACGCGATGGTCGAGCCCTTCTGGCCGATGGCGACGTAGACGCAGCGGACCTGCTTCTTCGGGTCGCCCGAGCGCCAGTTGTCGCGCTGGTTGATGATCGTGTCGACGGCCAGGGCGGTCTTGCCGGTCTGGCGGTCACCGATGATCAGCTGACGCTGACCACGGCCGATCGGGGTCATCGCGTCGACGGCCTTGTAGCCGGTCTCCATCGGCTCGTGCACCGACTTACGGGCCATGACGCCCGGGGCCTGCAGCTCCAGGGCACGACGACCGCTGGTCTCGATCTCGCCGAGGCCGTCGATCGGGTTGCCGAGCGGGTCGACGACGCGGCCGAGGTAGCCCTCGCCCACCGCGACCGACAGGACCTCGCCGGTACGGGTGACCGGCTGACCCTCCTCGATACCGCTGAACTCACCGAGGACGATGGCGCCGATCTCGCGCTCTTCCAGGTTGAGCGCGAGGCCGAGGGTGCCGTCCTCGAACTTCAGCAGTTCGTTGGCCATGGCCGAGGGAAGACCCTCGACCTTCGCGATGCCGTCGCCGGCAAGGGTGACCGTACCGACCTCCTCGCGCGAGGCCGCGTCCGGCTTGTACGACTGGACGAAGTTCTCCAGCGCGTCCCGGATCTCCTCCGGCCGGATCGTGAGCTCCGCCATCTGGGTTCCCTGCTCTCCTTGTTGGGCCCGAAGTTTCACTTGGGGGGATGGGGACTCCCCCCTGAACGAGGTGAATCCTCTGCACGGCCCAACCGGGCCGTAGGTACACGTACGTACTGCTATGAAGTTTGTGCTAGCTCGCCAGGCGGCGGCCGGCGTCCTCGAGTCGGTCCGCGATCGAGCCGTTGATGATCTCGTCACCGACCTGGACCCGGATCCCGCCGAGGACACCGGGGTCCACGTCGAGGTTGAGGTGCATGGGTCGGCCGTAGAGCTTCGCCAGGGCGGCGCCGAGGCGTCGCTTCTGCGGGTCGCTCAGCGGGACCGCCGAGGTGACGACGGCGACCATGCGGTCCCGGCGCTCGGCGGCGAGCTTGGACAGGGACTCGAGTCCACCCTCCAGGCTACGTCCACGCGGCGCGGTCACGAGGCGCGTCACCAGACGCTCGGTGGTGGCCTTGGCACGGCCGCCGAGCAGGCTGCTCAGCAGCGCGCTCTTGGCCTGGCCGCCCGCGGCACGGTCGGTCAGCGCGGCCCGCAGCTCGGTGTTCGAGGCGACGATCCGGCCGAAGCGGAACAGCTCGTCCTCGACGTCGTCGAGCGTGGCCGACTGCTGCGCGGCCGTGAGGTCGGCGACATCGGCCAGCTGCTCCAGCGCGTCCACCAGGTCGCGGGGCTGCGACCAGCGGGAACGCACCAGACCGGAGACCAGGTCGACGGTGGTCGCGCCAACCTGACCGCCCAGGATGCGGCCGACCAGCTCGGCCTTGGCCTCGCCGGACTGCGCCGGGTCGGTGAGGACCCGACGCAGCGACACCTCGCGGTGGAGCAGAGCGGTGACGGCGGCCAGCTCCTCGGCGAGCCGCGCCGCGTCGACGGACGTGGAGTCCGTCAGCGCGTCGAGACGCGTCCGTGCGGCTGCCAGGGCCTCTCGGCTCGCTCCGTTCATCGCGTGGCCTCGGCCTTCTCCTCGAGGTCGTCGAGGAAGCGGTCGATCACACGGCTCTGCCGGGCGTGGTCCTCCAGGGACTCACCGACGAGCTTGCCGGCCAGGTCGGTGGCGAGCTTGCCCACGTCCTGACGCAGCGCCGAAGCGGCGGCCTTGCGGTCGGCGGCGAGCTGCGAGTGACCGGCGGCGATGATCTCCTCGCGCTGCCGCTGGCCCTCGGCCCGCATCTCGGCGATGAGCTCGGCGCCCTGCTCCTGCGCCTCCTGGCGCAGCCGCGCGGCCTCGTGCCGAGCCTCGGCGAGCTGGGCCTTGTACTGCTCCAGCACGCTCTGGGCCTCGACCTTCATGCGGTCGGCCTCTTCGATACCGCCCTCGATCGCGTCGCGGCGCTCTTCCAGAACCTTGTTGATGTTCGGGAGCGCCTTCTTCCAGAAGAAGAAGAACACGATGGCGAAGGCGATGGCGCCCACGAGCAGCTCGGGGCCCGGCGGGATGAGCGGGTTCTGCTCCTCCTCGGCCGCCAGCTGTACCAGGTTGGCGATCACATCAGTGCCTTTCGTTGAAAGGTTTGCTCGTCAGGGCTCGTCAGTTGTAGACGAACGGCATGACGATGCCGATGAGGGCGAGCGCCTCACAGAAGGCGAAGCCGAGGATCTGGTTGGCACGGATCAGGCCGGCGGCCTCGGGCTGGCGGGCCAGAGCCTGGGTGCCGTTGCCGAAGATGATGCCGACGCCGACGCCGGGGCCGATGGCGGCGAGGCCGTAGCCGACAGAACCGATGTTGCCTTCGAGGGCGGCGAGGGTCTCCATGGCAGCCATGCTGATTCTTCCTTCTCTTTCATGGACCGGCGGGGGTTGGCCACCGGACGTTCTTGGGGGTAGTGGAGGCGCGGGGCTCAGTGGTGCTCGGCGAGCGCGCCCTGGATGTACGAGCAGGCGAGGAGCACGAAGACGTACGCCTGGACGGCCTGCACGAAGAGCTCGAAGAGGATCATGACGATGGTCATGATGAAGGAGACACCGGCCGCCGGGATCATCCAGCTGTTCAGCAGGTACCAGGAGGCCACGGTGAACATGACCAGCATCAGGTGACCGGCGAACATGTTGGCGAAGAGTCGCACCGCGTGCGTGAACGGGCGGACCAGCAGGTTCGAGAAGAACTCGATGACCACCACGAGCGGTAGCACCGGGCCGAGCGACTTGTCGTAGCCGGTGACGTTCTTGAAGAACCCGACGAAACCGTGCTTCTTGAAGGTCAGCGAGACCCAGACCACGTAGACGACCAGGGCGAGGACCATCGGGTAGGCGATGATCGACGACACCGGGAACTGGGCCAGCGGGATCACGGACCAGATGTTCATGATCCAGATGAAGAAGAACAGCGAGACCATCAGCGGGACGTACTTCTCGCCCTCCTTCCGGCCCAGCGTCTCGTAGACGATGCCGCGGCGTACGAAGTCGTAGCCCGCCTCACCGATCATCTGCAGCTTGCCCGGCACCACCTTCGCCTTGCCGAAGGCGAGGGTGAAGAAGGTGATCACCAGGAGAGTGGTGATCAGCGCGAGCAGCATCACCTTGTTGAACTCGAACCCGCCGACCGTGGCGATCGGCTTGAAGAGGAACGAGTGCAGGCCCGGAGCCGGGAAGCCACAGCCGTTGTCGGACATGATCCGACAGCTCCAGTCAAAGGCGAGCTGGGTCTGGTCAGCACTCACCACGGGCTCCTTCGGCGTGACGCATGGGTACGGCAACCTCGTTGTGTCGGCGCGGCGCGCAGCCGCGGGTCGGCACTGGACTGGTGTTACGGATGTGGGGGCGGCTGGGGGGCATCAAGCCTCGCGATTGAGCAGGCGTCAGCTCAGATGCCCGCGCCCGCGATGCCGCAGTTGGCACCGGACGATAGCAGGAGTTCGCACACGCCCTTATCCCGGCCCTACTCCTCACGACGAGTGCCCCGATTTTTCGGGCTTGTTGCCCGTCGGCGCATCGGGTTCGACATAGAGGATCTTGGCCTTCATATGGGCGCGCGTCTGTGCGGCGATCCACACGAGCGTGGTGGCGACGAGCGTGAACGCGAAGGCCTTGGGGTGGAACAGAGTGGTGTCCTTGAACGCGGACAGAAAGATGAACAACAACAGAATCTGCGCCGCGTAAAGCATGAGGCCCATCATCTGGAACAGATGAGGAAGCGATTTGGCGGTGCGCTGCAGAACGTAGAGCCCGATCCCCATGAAGAGGATCGTGATCACCGCCGCCACGACGGCGCCGAGAGCCCCCTTTCCTCCGACGACCGCGCCGCTGACGACAGCGGCGATCGCGCCGGCGGCTGCCGTGGGCACGGCGGCCTGAAGGAGGGTCCGGACGTCATTGGACGGCATGGCGGCAACTCCGCTTGCTAAGGGGGCAGGGTGTCGTCATGGACGAGCGTAGACCCCGGGGGCGAGCGAGAATCTCGCGCCAACGGACCGTCGTAGCGCGGTCCTTCGACTCTGTCCCGGGTTCTCGTGAACCGTATCACAAACTATTTGATGAGGTCTTTACCTGAACGATGTGCCAGGTGTCACACATGAGAGTGAACCTGCCCGTCTGTGCAGAAACCCCGCCGACTTGTCTGGTATAAAGCCGTTTTGCTCCGTCACGCGCTCGCATGGCATCGGCAAAGTGTTAGTCAGATTCTTACCTTGCCGTCAGCGCCGCGCCCCGCCCGCACGCCCGCACGACGGACGGCCGGAGGCCGTGCGCGACACCTCGCGCACGGCCTCCGGCCGGTTCCTCGATCGGGGCGACGGCGGCTCCGCGCGGAGCCCTCGCTCAGTTGCGCGCGCCCGCCGGGCTGCGTTCCGGTTCGTGGGTGCGGCCGCCGATCGCCGTGGCGCCGTTGAGGGAGGGCGCCCAGTCGGCGGCGGGCTCCGGGGCGGTCGCCGGGATCGCGCGGCGGCGGTAGCGGGGAGGGACGAAGCGTTGCGCCCAGCGCGGCGCGCGGGGGGTGAAGCGGGGCAGCAGGAGGAGGAAGAGACCGACCCCGCTGAGCATGGCGATGGCGAGGACGATCCACATGGACGCCGAGTTCACCGTGTACGCGAGGGTGCCGAAGGCGATCACCGCGGACCAGAAGTACATGATCAGCACGGCCCGGCTGTGCGAGTGCCCTACCTCCAGGAGCCGGTGGTGCAGATGCCCCCGGTCGGCGGCGAACGGCGACTGGCCACGCCAGGTGCGGCGCACGATCGCGAGGATCAGGTCCGCCGCCGGGATCGCGAGGATGCTCAGCGGCATCAGCAGCGGGATGTAGACCGGCACCATCGAGTAGACCGTGCTGCGTTCCGAGCCGTAGAGGTTCATCACGTCCGGGTCGACCTGCCCGGTGATGGAGATCGCGCCGGCCGCCAGCACCAGGCCGATCATCATCGAGCCGGAGTCGCCCATGAAGATCCGCGCGGGGTGCATGTTGTGCGGCAGGAAGCCCAGGCACATGCCCATCAGGACGGCCGCGAACAGCGTGGCGGGGGCCGCGGCCTCGATGCCGTAGCTGTACCAGAGGCGGTAGGCGTACATGAAGAACGCGGCGGAGGCGATGCAGACCATGCCGGCGGCGAGACCGTCGAGACCGTCGACGAAGTTGACCGCGTTGATGGTGATGACGACCAGGGCGACCGTGAGCAGGGTGCCCTGCCACTGGGTCAGCGCGACGATCCCCACACTGGGGATGGGCAGCCACAGGATCGTCAGACCCTGCATGACCATCACACCGGCCGCGATCATCTGGCCGCCGAGCTTGATCAGGGCGTCGATCTCGAACTTGTCGTCCAGGACGCCGATGAGCCAGATCAGCGCGGCCCCGGAGAGCAGGGCGCGCGGTTCGTTGGACTCGGCGAAGACCTCGCTGAGGTTGGTCAGGTGGTCGGCGACCAGCAGACCCGCGCACAGCCCGAAGAACATCGCGATGCCGCCGAGGCGGGGCGTGGGCTCACGGTGGACGTCACGCGCACGGATCTCCGGCATGGCTCCGGCCACGATCGCGAACTTCCGTACCGGCCCTGTCAACAGGTACGTCACCGCGGCCGTGATGCAGAGCGTCAGGAGGTATTCACGCACGGGCTTCCCCACAGGTCTCGCTGGCCATCACAGCCTCACACCCTAGCGATGCGCGCGGCGATGCACGCATACGGTGGAGGACATCCGGGTAGCGACGATGGTTGCACGTGATGCTGTGCCTGGTGGTGCGTCTACCCCACCTCAGCGCGGATACGGCGGAAATCTTCCGGCCAGGTCCCGCACTTCTTCACGGGCCCGCCTGCCGTCGCCGCCGTCCCGCAGGGTGCCCGCGAAGAGCACCGCGAGCCGTGCCATCTCCGCCTCGCCCATGCCCTGAGTGGTCAACGCGGCCGTGCCGAGCCGCAGGCCACGGGCGTCCCCGTGCGGAAGCGCGCAGCAGTCCAGGACCATCCCGGCGGCCGCGAGCCGCCCCTTGGCCGTACGGCCGTCGATCCCGAGTGGCGCGGTATCGACGGTCAGGAGGTGGGTGTCGGTGCCGCCGGTGACGACCACGAGCCCCTCCTCGGCCAGCCCGCGGGCCAGGACGCGGGCGTTCGCGACCACCTGATGGGCGTACGCGGTGAACGCCGGCGTTGCCGCCTCCCCGAACGCGACGGCCTTCGCTGCGATGGTGTGCATCTGCGCGCCACCCTGGGTGAACGGGAACACCGCCCGGTCGACCCGCTCCGCCAGCTCGCTCCCGCACAGCAGCATCCCGCCGCGCGGCCCCCTCAGCACCTTGTGCGTGGTGGCGCACACGATGTCGGCGTACGGCACCGGGTTGGGCGCCGCTCCCCCGGCTACCAACCCGATCGGATGGGCCGCGTCGGCGATGAGATAGGCGCCCACCTCGTCGGCGACCTCGCGGAAGAAGGCGTAGTCGATGTGCCGGGGGTAGGAGATGGACCCGCAGACGATGGCCTTGGGGCGGTGGGTGCGGGCGAGGGTGCGCACCTGCTCGCGGTCGATCAGCCCCGACTCGGCCTCCACGCCGTATCCGACGAAGTCGAACCAGCGGCCGGAGAAGTTGGCGGGCGACCCGTGGGTGAGATGGCCGCCGAAGTGCAGGCCCATCGCCAGCACGGTGTCGCCGGGGCGCAGCAGGGCTGCGTACGCGGCCAGGACGGCCGAAGAACCGGAGTGCGACTGCACGTTGGCGTGCTCGGCCCCGAAGAGGGCCCTGGCGCGCTCCACGGCCAGCCGCTCGGCGAGGTCCACCATCTCGCAGCCGCCGTGGTGCCGGGCGCCCGGGTACCCTTCCGCGTACTTGTTCGCGAGGGGGGAGCCCAACGCGGCCAGGACGGCGGGCGAGGTGAAGTTCTCGGCGGCGACGAGCTGCAGCGTCGTCGCCTGCCGATCGAACTCACCGAGCAGGATGTCGGCCAGCTCGGGGTCCTGCCGCCGCAGGACATCGGCCTCTAGGACAGGGGTGACCGACATGATGGACTCCGGGGCGTCGACGATGACGTACGGCCAATGTAGACCGCGGACGCCCGGCATGCCCGACATCGTCACCACTTAGGGCCGCGGGCACCCGCACCGACCGCCGGTGCCGGGGCACCGCGGCGGCTACGCCCTCGCCGGCACCCCTGTGAGGGCGGTCACCACCGGGTCCAGGGCCTGGTGTATCTCGTCACCCACCGAGCGGAAGAACGGCAGCGGGGCGCCGTACGGGTCGTAGACCTCGTCGGCCTCGGCGGTGGGGGCCAGGAGCCACCCGCGTAGAGCGGCGGCGGCGCGGACCAGGGCGCGTGCGCGGACGACCATGCCCTCCTCCAGGGGAGGCAGCGTGGTGGGGTCGATGGCGCGCACCAGGCGGGTGAACTCCTTCAGGGTGAAGGTGCGCAGCCCGGCGGAGTGCCCCATGGAGATGACCTGCGCCCGGTGGTCACGGGTGGCCGTCAGCACCAGGTCGGCCCGGATGACGTGCTCGTCCAGCAGTTCGCGCCCCGTGAAGCCGGAGGCGTCCGCGCCGAAGTCCGCGAGGACCGCCTCCGCGTTCGCCTCCATGGGCGCCCCTTCGTGCCCCCACGTCCCCGCGCTCTCGACGATCAGTCCGCCCCACAGCGGGTCCCCGAGCCGGTCCGCCAGGGCATGGCGGGTCAGCCGCTCGGTGATCGGCGAGCGGCACACGTTGCCGGTGCTGACGTGGAGGATGCGGAAGGTGTCCCGCGGCAGCCCCGTGAAGGTCCGCGTCTCTTCCCCGTCCCATATGCCACGCCCCGCGTCAGGGGCCGTCAATTCGCCACCTCAAGGTCGGGGACGACCTTGCGGAGTTCCTCTGCCGACAAGGCCCCGGCCCGCAGCAGCACCGGCACCTTGCCCGTGACGTCGACGATCGACGACGGCTCGTTGCCGGGGGTCGGGCCACCGTCCAGGTAGACGGAGACGGAGTCGCCGAGCATCGCCTCGGCGGCGTCGCAGTTCTCCGGGGCCGGGTGACCGGTCAGGTTGGCCGAGGAGACCGCCATGGGACCGACCTCGGTCAGCAGCTCGATGGCGACCGGGTGCAGCGGCATGCGCACGGCGACGGTGCCCCGGGTGTCGCCGAGGTCCCACTGCAGCGACGGCTGGTGCTTGGCGACGAGGGTCAGCGCGCCCGGCCAGAACGCGTCGACCAGCTCCCAGGCCATCTCGGAGAAGTCCGTGACCAGGCCGTGCAGGGTGTTCGGGGAGCCGATGAGCACGGGCGTGGGCATGTTGCGGCCCCGGCCCTTGGCCTCCAGGAGGTCGGCCACGGCCTCCGACGTGAACGCGTCCGCGCCGATGCCGTACACGGTGTCCGTCGGCAGCACCACGAGCTCGCCCCGGCGAATGGCGGACGCGGCCTCGCGCAGACCGGTGGCGCGGTCGGTCGCGTCGTTGGTGTCGTATCGCCGTGCCATTTAGCGGGCCTCCTCGTACACGTACTGCTGCTGGGGGGTTGTCGTCGGGCGCGCGCTCATGCTCGTGCTCATCAGGGCAGCGCCTTGCGGGCGGTCGCGAACCGCGGCCGGTTGTTGAGGTCCGGGTGGTCGGCCGCGTCGGCCCAGCCCCGCTCCTCGGTGAAGATCCAGGGCACCTGGCCGCCCTGGGTGTCGGCGTGCTCGATGACGACGACACCGCCCGGGCGCAGGAGCCGGTGTGCGGTGCGTTCCAGGCCTCGGATCAGATCCAGGCCGTCCTCCCCTGAGAACAGGGCGAGTTGGGGATCGTAGTCGCGGGCCTCGGGCGCCACGTACTCCCACTCGGTGAGCGGGATGTACGGCGGGTTGGAGACGACCAGGTCGACCTGGCCGTCGAGGTCGCGGAAGGCGTCCAGGGCGTTGCCCTGGCGCAGGTCGACGCGTGAGCCCGCCATGTTCTTGCGGGTCCACGTCAGGGCGTCCTCGGACAGCTCCACGGCGTGCACGCGCGAGCGCGGCACCTCCTGGGCGAGGGCGAGGGCGATGGCACCGGAGCCGGTGCACAGATCGACGATGAGCGGCTCGACGACGTCCATCGCGCGGACGGCGTCTATGGCCCACCCGACCACCGACTCGGTCTCGGGCCGGGGCACGAACACCCCGGGGCCGACCTGAAGTTCGAGGTAGCGGAAGTAGGCGCGCCCGGTGATGTGCTGGAGCGGCTCACGCTGCTCGCGCCGGGCGATGACCTCCCAGTACCGGGCGTCGAAGTCGGAGTCCCTGACGGTGTGCAGCTCGCCCCGCTTGACGCCGTGCACGAACGCGGCGAGCTCCTCCGCGTCGTTGCGCGGCGAGGGCACGCCGGCGTCGGCCAGGCGCTGGGTGGCCTGGGCCACTTCCGCGAGCAGCAGGTTCACGCAAGTCCTCCGTCGTACTGGTCGTGCTCGAAACGGCCTTACGCGGCGGCCAGCTTCGCGGCCGAGTCCGCGTCGACACAGGCCTGGATCACCGCGTCGAGTTCACCGTCGAGCACCTGGTCCAGGTTGTAGGCCTTGAAGCCGACGCGGTGGTCCGAGATGCGGTTCTCCGGGAAGTTGTACGTGCGGATCTTCTCGGAGCGGTCGACGGTACGGACCTGGCTGCGGCGGGCGTCGGCGGCATTCTTCTCCGCCTCCTCCTGCGCCGCGGCGAGCAGCCTGGAGCGCAGGATACGCATCGCCTGCTCCTTGTTCTGCAGCTGGCTCTTCTCGTTCTGGCAGGAGGCGACGACTCCGGTGGGAAGGTGCGTGATGCGCACGGCGGAGTCGGTGGTGTTGACGGACTGCCCGCCGGGCCCGGAGGAGCGGTAGACATCGATCCGCAGGTCGTTCGCGTGGATCTCGACGTCGACCTCCTCGGCCTCGGGCGTGACGAGCACACCGGCGGCCGAGGTGTGGATACGGCCCTGCGACTCGGTCGAGGGCACACGCTGCACGCGGTGCACACCGCCCTCGTACTTCAGCCGCGCCCAGACGCCCTGCCCGGGCTCGGTGGCGCCCTGGCCGCCCTTGGTCTTCACGGCGACCTGGACGTCCTTGTAGCCGCCCAGCTCGGACTCGGTGGCGTCGATGATCTCGGTCTTCCAGCCGACGCGCTCGGCGTACCGCAGGTACATGCGGAGCAGGTCCCCGGCGAACAGCGCGGACTCGTCGCCGCCGGCGCCGGCCTTGATCTCCAGGATGACGTCCTTGTCGTCGGACGGGTCCCGGGGCACGAGCAGCAGCCGCAGCTTCTCCGTCAGCTCCTCGCGCTGCTTCTCCAGCTCCTTGACCTCGGCTGCGAAGTCCGGGTCGTCCGCGATGAATTCACGGGCCGTCTCGATGTCGTCGCCGGTCTGCTTCCAGGAGCGGTACGTGCCGACGATCGGGGTCAGCTCCGCGTAGCGCTTGTTGAGCTTGCGCGCGTTGGCCTGGTCCGCGTGGACCGACGGGTCGGCGAGCTTCTTCTCCAGGTCGGCGTGTTCCCCGACCAGTTCCTCGACCGCCTCGAACATCTCTCCGGCTCCCTGTACGACGTTGTGAGTGGGCTGCACCGCAAAGCGCCGGTCCCGACGCCCCCGATGGGGGCACCGCGGACCGGCGCTGGGGGCTCGCTACTTCTTGGCAGCGGCAGCCTTGCCGAAGCGGGCCTCGAAGCGGGCCACGCGGCCACCGGTGTCGAGGATCTTCTGCTTGCCCGTGTAGAACGGGTGGCACTCGGAGCAGACCTCGGCACGGATAGTGCCGCTCTCGATCGTGCTGCGGGTGGTGAACGACGCGCCACAGGTGCAGCTGACCTGCGTCTCGACGTACTCGGGGTGGATGTCGCGCTTCAAGGTGTCTCCTAGTTTCGGGAGGGCGCCGGGTCGCGTCCGCGGGATGCGAGCGCGTGAACCGGAGCCGACGTACCAGTCTGCCAGGACTGGCGCCATCTCCCAAAACCAGGGGGCGCCCGCAGGTATTCCCGCCCCGACACCCGGCGGACCATCACACCGCCTCGCGCCGCCGTTCCGGCTCCGGGTGCGCGCGGTCAGCGCCCGCCGACGGCACGCGCAGGGGTCTCGTCAGTGCCGCACGCGACCGCAGGCAGGCGCGCTGCCGCCCAGCCTTGCCCCCAGCCTCGGGCACCCTCAGGAGGGAGCGACGACCCCGTCCGCCGACCCCGTGGCCGTGCCCTTCGTCGCCGACTTCGGGATGGTTCTGTCGTCCTTCAGGGCCGCCCAGACCTGCTTCGACTTCGCCTCGTCCACCAGGACGCGGTTCGGGTCGGCGGGGTCGTACTGGACCGGCATCGTGACCATGTTCATGTTCTTGGAGCTGATGCCCTTGAGGCCGTTCGCGAAGGACGCGAGGTCCTTGACGGTGTCCAGTTCGGAGTCGGTGGTGACGGCGTCGGTCGCGGAGTCGGCGAGGTCGTAGATCTTCTTGGGGCTGCTGAAGATCCCCACCGACTTGACCTGCTCGATCAGCGCCTTGATGAACGCCTGCTGGAGCTGGATGCGCCCCAGGTCCGACCCGTCCCCCACCCCGTGCCGCGTGCGCACGAGCCCGAGCGCCTGCTTGCCGGTGAGGGTGTGCTCCCCGGCCTTCAGGTTCAGATGACTGTCGGGGTCCTTGATGTCCTTGGTCGTGGTGATGGGGACCCCGCCGAGGACGTTGATCAGCTTCTCGAAGCCCGCGAAGTCGATCTCGATGTAGTGGTCCATCCGGATCCCGGTCATGGACTCGACGGTCTTCACCGCACACGCGGCACCCCCCGTGGAGTACGCGGAGTTGAACATCGCGTACGAGGCCGCCGGGTGGTCCTTGCCCTTCGCGTCGGTGCACTCGGGCCGCTCGACGAGGGTGTCCCGGGGGATGGAGACCACGCTGGCCCGCTTGTGGCCCTCGTAGACGTGCACGACCATCGCCGTGTCGGAGCGGGCGCTGCCGTCGTCGAGGCCACCGCCGAGCTTCTTGTTGCTGCCCGCGCGGGTGTCGGAGCCGAGGACCAGGATGTCCTGCGAGCCGTTGTCGACGTCGAGGGGCCGGTCGGTGCCGAGGGCCTGGTTGATGTCGACGCTCTTGATGTTGCCGTTGAGCTTGAAGTACAGGTAGCCGATTCCGGTGCCGCCCAGTACCAGGACGCCCGCGGCGGTCCAGACGACGGCGAGCGCCGCTCTGCTGTGCCCGTCGCGGGACTTGCGGCGGCGGCCCTTGGCCGCGCGGTGTCGCGGGCCGGTGGTGCCTGTCTTCCCCGGTATGCCGTCGTCCGGCGTGCTCTCGGCGGACATCTGCTCCTCGTTCTCTCTCCGGTCGGTTACCCCCTGCGCTCAGGCCCAGGCCTGTCGGGTCGGATGCGGCCATGACATTCCGCCGACGCTCATCGACACGCATCGACGATCCAGTGGCCGCATCCGCCCGGTCAGACGGGATATGCCGGGAAAGGGTTGCACAACGAACGGTGCCCATCGCGCAAAGCGCGATGGGCACCGTGTGTGACGGATGAGCCCGGCGGGACCGGGTTCACCTGGTGTTTCAGCCGAGCAGGTCGTACTGGGCGTAGCTGGTGCCGACCGAGGCCCGTGTGTTGAAGATCTCGCTCGTGGCCTTGCCGGTGCCGGTGTAGAGGTACAGCGTGCCGGCCGGCGTGCGGGCCAACAGGTCCGCCCTGCCGTCGCCACTCACATCACCGGGAGTGATGAGCGTGTTGTAGGCGCTCCAGTCCGAGCGGACCTTGATCCGGGTGGCGAAGGCGCCCGTGCCGGACTTGCCGACGCCCTTGTAGAGGTAGACGTCCGAGCCGGTCTTGGTGCGCGCGATCAGGTCGACCTTGCCGTCGCCGGTGAAGTCGCCGTGCCCGAGCACCGCGTTGTACGTGTTCCAGCCCGTGCCGACCT
Organism: Streptomyces gottesmaniae; assembly: GCF_031845845.1. Lineage (NCBI taxonomy): Bacteria > Bacillati > Actinomycetota > Actinomycetes > Kitasatosporales > Streptomycetaceae > Streptomyces > Streptomyces gottesmaniae. Next base: position 50,757 of record NZ_JAVRFJ010000037.1, on the reverse strand, counting down.
TGACGCGGGTCGAGAACGTCCCGTTGCCCTTGCCCGGGTAGATCCACAGGGCGCCCGCCGAGTCGACCGAGAGCAGGTCGGGCAGGGCGTCGCCGGTGACGTCGCCGGGGGTGAGGATCCGGGTGCGGGTCGTCCAGTTGTCGAAGATCTGCGTGGTCGTCCACGTGGCGGATGAGGCGGTGCGCCGCCGCCAGAAGACGTCACCGTCGGAGGAGCGGCGCAGGACGTAGTCCTGGTAGCCGTCCCGGTTCAGGTCGGTCTGCTGGACCAGGTTGTAGCCCTTCCAGCTGCCCTCGGCGGTCAGGGCCACGCGGTCGGCGAGCTTGGAGCCCGTGGAGGCGCGGACGTAACCCGTGCCGGTCTCCTTGTTGCGCAGGAAGACGTCGGCCTTGCCGTCACGGGTGATGGCGGCGTCGTCGACCCGCGGCTGGGTCGCGCCGACGTAGTTGCTGACCTTCGCGAAGACCGGGTAGGCGCCCTTGTACACACAGTCCTCGACGCCCCACGAGACGACGCCGACGACCTTGTTGTTGACGACGAGCGGGCCACCGGAGTCACCGTTGCAGGTGGCGGTGGTCGTGGCGTCGCTGCCGCCGGCGGGCTTGCCCGCGCAGACCATGTGCCCCTTGACGAAATGGGGGCTCCACGTGTTCGCGCAGGTCGTGTCGCTGACGATCGGCAGCGTGGCCGTCTTCAGCGTCTGCGAGATGTCGTCGTTGGTGGAGGTGGTACGGCCCCAGCCGTAGACCTTCGCGCTGGTGCCCGCCGTGTACGAGGCCGTGTCGGTCGACGTCGTCATCTTGATCGGCGTGGCCTTGACGGGACTGGCCAGCGTGAGGACCGCGACGTCGTTGTCGATCGCCTCCTCGTTCCACGAGGAGTGGTTCCACTGGCGCGAGACCTTGCTCGGGGTGCCGCCGTGGTAGTCGAGGTGGTCGAAGCCGCCGTCGTCGTTGTAGACGGCGGTGGGCAGCTGGTCGGTGCCGGTGACGATCTCGCCGTACTTGACCCAGTTGTAGTAGTTCTTGTCGACGCAGTGCGCGGCGGTGAGGATCTTCGTCGGCGAGACGACCGTGCCGCCGCAGAAGAAGCCGAGGTCCTGCGTCTCGTCGTAGTACCAGAGCTGCGCCATCCACGGCGCGGAGGCGATGGTCGTCTCCGACCCGCCGATGATCTGGGCGGACGGCTTCAGGCCACTGTCGCCGTCGCTGTCGCTGTCCGCACTCTCGGTGGACGACGGCTCCCGCGTCGCCACCCGTGCGGTGTCGTCCGCCGCCATCGCCTTGGCGATCCGTACATCCGCCTCGTCCGGTGTCGAGGTGCTGTCGGCGCCGGCCGCACTCGCGGACGACATCAGCAGCGTCCCGGCTATCGCGGCGGCTATGGCTCCGGACAAACGTCTAGCCACTCAATTCCCCCCTGGGAGTGCATAGGTTGATCAGATAGTGCAGAAACTGATCGTAGAAGACCGTGATCGTACACGTGTCGCATACAGAAAACTGGGGCCACCCTCACAAAGAGGGTGGCCCCAGCGCTTGCGAGGTACGAGACCTAGTCGCCGTTACCGGGCGTCGGCGTCGTCTTCTGGATCTGCATCAGGAACTCGACGTTCGACTTGGTCTGCTTCATCTTGTCGAGGAGCAGCTCGATGGCCTGCTGCTGGTCGAGCGCGTGCAGCACCCGGCGCAGCTTCCAGACGACCGCCAGCTCCTCGTTGCCGAGCAGGATCTCTTCCTTACGGGTACCGGACGCGTCCACGTCCACCGCCGGGAAGATGCGCTTGTCGGCGAGCTTGCGGTCGAGCTTGAGCTCCATGTTGCCGGTGCCCTTGAACTCCTCGAAGATCACCTCGTCCATGCGGGACCCGGTGTCCACCAGGGCGGTGGCGAGGATGGTCAGCGAGCCGCCGTCCTCGATGTTGCGGGCCGCACCGAAGAAGCGCTTCGGCGGGTACAGGGCGGTCGAGTCGACACCACCGGACAGGATGCGGCCGGAGGCCGGCGCCGCCAGGTTGTAGGCACGGCCCAGACGCGTGATCGAGTCGAGGAGCACGACCACGTCGTGGCCCAGCTCGACGAGGCGCTTGGCACGCTCGATGGCGAGCTCGGCGACCGTCGTGTGGTCCTCGGCCGGGCGGTCGAAGGTCGAGGAGATGACCTCGCCCTTCACCGACCGCTGCATGTCGGTGACCTCTTCCGGACGCTCGTCCACGAGGACGACCATCAGGTGGCACTCGGGGTTGTTGTGCGTGATCGCGTTGGCGACCGCCTGCATGATCATGGTCTTACCGGTCTTCGGCGGGGCCACGATCAGACCGCGCTGGCCCTTACCGATGGGCGAGACCAGGTCGATGATGCGGGTGGTGAGCACGCCCGGGTCCGTCTCCAGCCGGAGGCGGTCCTGCGGGTACAGCGGCGTCAGCTTGTTGAACTCCGGGCGGCCACGGCCGTGTTCGGGCGCCATGCCGTTGACGGAGTCGAGCCGGACCAGCGCGTTGAACTTCTCGCGGCGCTCGCCCTCCTTGGGCTGACGCACGGCACCGGTGACGTGGTCACCCTTGCGCAGGCCGTTCTTGCGGACCTGGGCGAGGGAGACGTACACGTCGTTCGGGCCGGGCAGGTAGCCCGAGGTGCGGATGAAGGCGTAGTTGTCGAGGATGTCCAGGATGCCCGCGACGGGGATCAGGACGTCGTCGTCGGCGAGCTGCGGCTCGGGGGCGCCGATCTCGTCACGGCCACGGCGGCCACGGCGGTCGCGGTAGCGGCCGCGACGGCCACGGCGTCCGCCGTCGAAGTCGTCGTCGTCCTGCGGGCCGTTGTCACGCTGGCGGTCCTGACGGCCGCCGCCCTGCTGCTGGCCCTGCTGCTGACCGCGGTCGCGCTGCGGCCCACCGCCGCCCTGCTGCTCGTCGCCCTTGCCACGGCGGCCGCGGTCGCCGCGCTCACCGCGGTCCCCACGCTCGCCCCGGTCACGGCCACGCTCGCGGCGGCCCTGACGGCCCTCGCCGCCCTGGTCACCGGCGTCGGCCTTGGTCTCGGCGGTCGTCGCCGCCGGCGTCTCGGCCTTCGGCTCGCTCTTCGCCTCGGCGGTGACCGTCTCGGGGCTGCCCGCGTCGGCGGTGGCCCGGCGCCGACGGCGCTCGGTGGGCGCCTCGTCGCCACCGGCCGGCTGGCCGGGGATCTCGATCTGCTGCTGAGCCACGGCCTTCTCGGCCTTCTCGGCGGGCGCAGCGGCCTTCTTGGCGGTGGCCTTCTCGGCCGGGGCGGCGTCGTCGCCCGTACGCGCCTTCGAGGTGGCGCGGCGCTTCGGCTTGGTCTCGGTGGCGGCCTCGGCCTTCGCCGGGGCACCCCCGCCCGCCTGCGCCTCCTTGATGACCTCGATCAGCTGGCTCTTGCGCATCCGCGCGGTGCCCCTGATGCCGAGGCCGGATGCGACCTGCTGCAGCTCGGCCAGCACCATGCCCTCGAGGCCGGTACCACGGCGCCGCCGGGAGCCGGCACCGCTGGCAGGCGCGGCGTCCGTGGCGGGCGCGGCAGCGGTGTCCTCGACACGTGCGCCCATCAGATCGGTGGTGTCGCTCACGAAGGGTCCTTCCCTGGAGCGGACGTCGGCCTTCTGGCTCGGCGACCGTTTGTGCTGTCCGGCTTCGGCCCTGTTGGGGTGGACCGTGCCGGGGCGGTGGTCCGCCAAAGGCGGCGGAAGAGATATCTGGTGATTCGGCGCTTTCCGGGCCGTGGCACTGAGTGTCTGTGTCACGCGGCTCGGCCACGCCGGTTCCGGGGCCTGCTCGGCAGACCGCTCAGTGCCTGCGTACGGCGTACAGCTTGACGTACGAAGCACAGTGCGGCTTGGGAGACTCCCGGAAGAATGGTTGTCCCGGACGGGGACGATAAGCACCTCGCCATGGCTGGGGCAGGTGCAGACTTGAGGTTAACACTACCGGATCCAACAAACATTCCCCCTCTCGAAATCCGGCAACCGAACGCCTACTCGCCGCCGCTGTCGGCGCCGGGCTCGGCGACGGTGGTGGTGAGCGGCAGGACACACGCCCCTCGGGCGTCGAGGTCCAGCCGGTTGGCGGCCCATCCCGCACCCGCGAGATCGGCCACCTTGTCGGCACTGGCCTCGTCGGCCAGGGCCAGGACCGTGGGTCCGGCGCCGGAGATGACCGCCGGGACGCCGTCGGCCCGCAGTCGCTCGACCAGAGCCGTGCTCTCCGGCATCGCGGGCGCCCGGTACTCCTGGTGCAGCCGGTCCTCGGTGGCGGGCAGCAGCAGCTCGGGGCGCCTGGTCAGGGCTTCCACGAGGAGGGCCGCCCGGCCCGCGTTGGTGGCCGCGTCGACGTGCGGGACGTTGCGCGGAAGCAGTCCGCGCGCCGTCTCCGTCAGCACGGGCTTGCCGGGGACGAAAACCACCGGAACGACGGAATCCGCGGGATCCATCCTGATCGCCCGCGCGGCGCCGCCCTCCATCCAGGAGAGGGTGAAACCACCGAGGAGGCAGGCCGCGACGTTGTCGGGGTGGCCCTCGATCTCCGTGGCCAGTTCGAGCAGCGCGGCGTCGTCGAGCCGGTTGTCACCGCCTATGGTCACGGCGCGGGCGGCGACGATGCCGGCGCAGATGGCGGCGGAGGAGGAGCCGAGGCCGCGGCCGTGCGGGATGCGGTTGGCACACACGATCTCCAGGCCCCGGGGCTGTCCGCCCAGCAGGTCGAAGGCGGTGCGCAGGGAGCGGACGAGCAGGTGCCGCTCGTCGCGCGGGAGGGTCTCGCTGCCCTCCCCCGCGATGTCGACGTGCAGGCCGGAGTCGGCCACCCGGACGACCACGTCGTCGTAGAGCCCCAGCGACAGGCCCAGGGCGTCGAAGCCCGGACCGAGGTTGGCGCTGGTGGCGGGGACGCGCACCCGTACGGCGGCGGCGCGGAACGCTGGACCGGCCATCGCTCGATGACTCTCCTTGAGCTGCGAGATTGACGATTGTCGAATGACATTCGATAGGTACGTGAAACCCTGCGGCCGCTCAAGACGGCGCGGCGCCGCACCCTTGCGGGGCATATGCAGCGGGCGGGTTCACCACAGCCTATCGAAGGAAGGTTCTGTGGCGACATAGGGCGCACAGGAGGCGCACGATGCGTGTCGTAAGCCCCCTGTGCACCCCCTGTCGGGTCCTGTCAGGGTTATCCCCCGAGAATCCACGTCTACGCGCGGCTCCCAGGTCTTTTCGAACGGCTGGGCGAGAGGATACGCGAGCCGCCCGGCGTGAGGTTACGCGAGACCGAGGCGCTCGGCCGCCGTCGCCGCGTCGACCGGGACCGTGACGGGCTGCGGGGCGCCCGCGACGGCCCAGTCCGGGTCCTTGAGGCCGTTGCCGGTGACCGTGCAGAGGATGGTCTGGCCCGGGTCGACCTTGCCCTGCTCGGCGGCCTTCAGCAGACCGGCCACGGAGGCGGCGGAGGCGGGCTCCACGAAGACACCCTCCTGAGCGGCCAACAGCCGGTAGGCGCGCAGGATCTCACGGTCCGTCACCTCGTCGATGAAGCCGCCCGACTCGTCCCGCGCGGCCAGGGCGTAACTCCAGGACGCGGGGTTGCCGATGCGGATCGCGGTGGCGATCGTCGACGGGTCCTTGACAACCTCGCCGCGCACGATCGGCGCGGAGCCGGAGGCCTGGAAGCCCCACATCCGGGGCGTCTTCGCGGCGATGCCGTCGGCGGCGTACTCCTTGTAGCCCTTCCAGTACGCCGTGATGTTGCCCGCGTTGCCCACCGGCAGGACGTGGATGTCGGGCGCGTCGCCGAGCATGTCCACGATCTCGAACGCGGCGGTCTTCTGACCCTCGATGCGCACCGGGTTCACCGAATTGACCAGCGCCACCGGGTAGTTGTCGCTCAGTTCACGCGCGAGGGTGAGGCAGTCGTCGAAGTTGCCGTCGACCTGGAGGATCTTCGCGCCGTGCACCAGGGCCTGGCCCATCTTGCCCAGCGCGATCTTGCCCCGCGGGACGAGCACGGCCGAGACCATGCCCGCGCGTACGGCGTAGGCGGCCGCGGAGGCAGAGGTGTTGCCCGTCGAGGCACAGATGACGGCCTTCGCGCCCTCTTCCTTCGCGCGCGTGATGGCCATGGTCATCCCGCGGTCCTTGAAGGATCCGGTCGGGTTGGCGCCCTCCACCTTGAGGTGGACCTCGCAGCCCGTGCGCTCGGAGAGCACCTGCGCGGGTACGAGGGGCGTGCCGCCCTCGCGGAGCGTCACGACCGGCGTGGTGTCGGAGACGGGCAGCCGGTCCCGGTACTCCTCGATGATTCCGCGCCATTGGTGGGTCATTGCTGGTTACTCTCCTTCAACCCGCATGATGCTTGCGACACCCCGCACGGTGTCGAGGTTGCGCAGCGCCTCGACGGTCCCGGTGAGGGAGGCGTCGGAGGCGCGGTGGGTGACGACGACGAGAGAGGCCTCGCCGTCCTTGCCCTGCTGCCGAACCGTATCGATCGACACACCGTGCTCCGCGAACACGGTCGCCACCTGGGCGAGAACTCCCGGTTTGTCGGCGACGTCGAGGCTGATGTGGTAGCGCGTGACGACCTCGCCCATCGGCGAGACCGGCAGGGCGGCGTAGGCGGACTCGCCGGGGCCGGTGGACCCCGCGAGCCGGTTGCGGCACACGGCCACGAGGTCGCCGAGGACGGCGGAGGCGGTGGGGGCACCGCCCGCGCCGGGACCGTAGAACATCAACTGCCCGGCGGCGTCCGACTCCACGAACACGGCGTTGTAGGCGCCGCGCACGGAGGCGAGGGGGTGGGTCAGCGGGATCATCGCGGGGTGCACCCGCGCGGTGACGGACCCGCCGTCCGCGGCCCGCTCGCAGATGGCGAGCAGCTTGATGGTGCAGCCCATGTTCTTGGCGGAGGCGAAGTCGGCCGCCGTCACCTCGGTCATGCCCTCGCGGTACACGTCGTCGAGCCGCACGCGCGAGTGGAAGGCGATACCGGCGAGGATCGCGGCCTTCGCGGCGGCGTCGAACCCCTCCACGTCCGCGGTCGGGTCGGCTTCCGCGTACCCGAGGGCGGTGGCCTCGTCGAGGGCCTCCTGATAGCCCGCCCCGGTGGTGTCCATCTTGTCGAGGATGAAGTTGGTCGTCCCGTTGACGATGCCCATCACCCGGTTGATCTTGTCACCGGCGAGGGACTCGCGCAGCGGCCGGATCAGCGGGATGGCGCCGGCGACGGCGGCCTCGTAGTAGAGGTCCGCGTCGTGGTCCCCGGCGGCGGCGTGCAGGGCGGCGCCGTCCTGGGCGAGGAGGGCCTTGTTGGCGGAGACGACGGAGGCGCCGTACTCGAACGCGGTGGTGATGAGGGAGCGGGCGGGCTCGATACCGCCGATGACCTCGACGACGACGTCGATGTCCCCCCGTTTGACCAGGGCGGTCGCGTCGGTGGTGACGAGCGCCGGGTCGATGCCCTCACGCACCCGTGAGGGCCGCCGCACGGCCACGCCCGCGAGCTCGACCGGCGCGCCGATACGCGCGGCGAGGTCGTCGGCGTGCGTCGTCATGATGCGCGCCACCTCTGAGCCGACAACCCCACAGCCCAGCAGCGCCACCTTCAGCGGACGCGTACGCATCATCCGACCTCGTTTCCTCACATACCGACATACCGAACACGGTGGGACCAGTCTCACTCACCGGACGGGAGTTTCTATCCCCGGTCCGGATCGTGAGACATCTATTTCATTTTCTCAGCGCCGGAAGACGGAGATCTTCCGGCTCGTGAATTCCGGGACCGCTTCTCAGCCGACGTCGAGCCGGAGAAGATCCTCCTCCGTCTCCCGGCGGACGATGACACGGGCCTCTCCATCATTGACGGCGACGACGGGCGGGCGCAGGACGTGGTTGTAATTGCTCGCCATGGAACGGCAGTACGCGCCGGTGGCCGGTACGGCGATCAGGTCACCCGGTGCCAGGTCCGCCGGCAGGAACGCGTCCCTCACCACGATGTCACCGCTCTCGCAGTGCTTGCCGACCACGCGCGCGAGCATCGGCTCGGCGTCGGAGGTACGCGACACCAGCGCGACGCTGTACTCGGCGTCGTACAACGCGGTCCTGATGTTGTCGGACATGCCCCCGTCCACGGAGACGTACGTCCGCAACCCGTCCAGCGGCTTGATGGTGCCGACCTCGTAGAGCGTGAAGGCGGTGGGCCCGACGATGGCCCGCCCCGGCTCGACGGAGATACGCGGGGCGCGCAGCCTGGCGGCGTCGCACTCCCGGTTGACGATCTCGGTCAGCGCCTTGGCGATCTCGTGCGGCTCACGGGGGTCGTCGTCGCTGGTGTAGGCGATCCCGAGCCCGCCGCCGAGGTCGATCTCGGGCAGCTCGACACCGTGCTCGTCACGGATCTCCTTGAGCAGCCCGACCACCCGGTGGGCGGCGACCTCGAACCCGGAGGTGTCGAAGATCTGCGACCCGATGTGGCTGTGGATCCCGATGAGTTCGAGCCCGTCGAGCTTGAGCGCCCGCCGTACGGCCTCGGCGGCCTGCCCCCCGGCCAGCGGGATCCCGAACTTCTGGTCCTCGTGGGCGGTGGCGATGAACTCGTGGGTGTGCGCCTCGACGCCGACGGTGACGCGGATCTGCACCCGCTGCCGCGTGCCGAGCGACTGGGCGATGTGCGCGACCCGCACGATCTCCTGGAACGAGTCGAGCACGATCCGCCCGACGCCGGCCTCGACGGCCCGGCGGATCTCCTCCTCGGACTTGTTGTTGCCGTGGAAGGCGATCCGGTCGGCGGGCATACCGGCGGAGAGCGCGGTCGCGAGTTCACCGCCGGAGCAGACGTCGAGGTTGAGCCCCTCCTCGTGCAGCCAGCGCACGATGGCCCGGGACAGGAACGCCTTGCCCGCGTAGAACACGTCGGCGTCCTGCCCGAACGCGGTGCGCCAGGCGCGCGCCCGCGCGCGGAAGTCGGCCTCGTCGACGAAGTACGCGGGCGTACCGAACTCCTCCGCGAGCGCCTTCACATCGATCCCCCCGACACTGACGACCCCGTCAGGGGTACGGGTGACGGTCTGCGCCCATACCTTCGGGTCCAGCGTGTTCAGGTCGGCGGGCGGGGCGGTGTAGTGCCCCTCGGGAAGCACGTCGGCGTGACGGGGCCCGGCGGGGTGTGCGGAACGGCTCATGTCTGTAGGGCTTTCTGTGTGCTCTCTGAGGGGGCGCGGGGTTTTCGTCGGCCGGGGTGGGGCGTGGACCGAGAGGTGGGGCGTGGCCGAGGGGTGGGGCGTCGGCTGGGGCTGTCGGCTGCGGGGGCGCTTGGGCTTGGGCGTCGGCTGTGGGCTTTCTGCTGTCGGCTGGCTGCCTCAGCTGTCCGCTGTCGGGTGGCTGCCTCGGCTGTCCGCTGTCGGCTGTCTGCTGTCGGCTGGCTGCCTCGGCTCTGCTGTCGGCTCTCGGCCGTCGGCTCCTTGGGGCTGTGGCTATGGGCTCCGCGGGATCACTCAGAGATATTCGGGTGCGTCGATGCCGAGCAGGGACAGGCCGCCGGCCAGCACCGTCCCGGCTGCTTCGGCAAGGGCCAGCCGGGCCCGGTGGGCGGCCGAGGGTTTCTCGTCGCCGCGCGGCAGCACCGTGTGCTGGAAAGCGAGCAGGGCGTCGGCGAGGACGACCAGGTGCCGGGCGAGACGATCGGGAGCGCGGTGCGTGGCCGCTCGGGCGAGGGTGGAGGGGTATTCGGTGAGGGCGCTGACGAGGGGGGTGGTCACGTCGGGGATGGCGACGGCGAGGGGCGGCGCGGCCGGGGCGTCTGGGGTGGTGACGGCAAGGGCCGCGCGCGAGGTGGGCAGGGCGTCGGGGGTGTTCAGGTCGCCCGGGGTGCCGGTGAAACCGAGGGCCGCGGCGTTGCGGGTGAGCGCGCGGGCTCGGGCGTGGGCGTAACGGACACGGAAGAGGGGGTTGGCTGCCCGCTGCACGAGGAGGTCCGCCGTGATCCGGGGGCGGTCGTGGGCGGCCGGGTGCAGAAGGGCCCAGCGGAGGGCGTCGGGGCCGAGGGGGGTGGGGTCCTCCGGGGCGGGGACGGGGCGGAGATCGATGGGGGCTGTGGCCGATTCCGGATCGCTGGGCGAGTCTGAGCCGGTGGTGCCGTTGCGGGGGCGGCTGGACTCGGTGGCCTCGCCGGGCCGACCGGGACCGGGTTCACCGGCGCTGGGTTCACGTGGCGGGGCGGCTTCTCCGGGACCTGCGAGGTGGGTGTCGGCGATCTCGGCGTTGACGGGGGGCCGGATGTGATCGACCTCGACTCGACCGCCCTGGCTGCCGACGATCCGTACGAGCGCGTCCGCGACGACCTCGGCACGGATGTCGTACGGGACGCGCAACCGGACGACGTGCCCGGCGAGGGTGTCGCTGTGACCGTAGGGGAGCGGGGCGGGGGCGGGGCCTTGGCGGGGTCGGTTGCCCTGGCTGCTCTGGGCGTCCTGGGCGCTCCGTGTGTCCTGGGCGCTCCGTGTGTCCTGAGCTCCGCGGATCCGGCGCACCAGGGAGGTGACGGCGGCCCGGTCGAGGTGGATGTTGAGGAAGCCGGGGCCGGTGATCTCGACGGCGGCGACACCTTCGGTACTGCTGAGGTGGGGTAGCAGTATCTCGGCGACCTGCAGCGGGGGGCGACCGGCGGGCCGGGCCAGCTGCAGGGCGATGTTCGTCGCGTAGTCCCCTCGTCCACCGGGCCCGGGCGGAGTGACGACCGCGCGTGCGGGCACCGCGACGCTCAGCTCCCCCTCGTCCACAGCACGACGCACCGCGCGCAGCACGGTGCGGGAGAGCTCGACGGGGGTCACGGGGACAAGCGTATGGGAGGAGGGGGGTGGGTATGCGAACCGGTTTACCTCGCGGTCCGCGATGTGGACGGGCGGGGTGGGACTGGATAGGGGGGAGGAGTGGGGGTGGGATGTGCCGGAGTGGCGGGGGCGGCAGGGGCGGCAGTCGTCACCGGGACGGAGGCTCCGAGATCACGGACCTACTCCCCCTCTGGCGACACCGCCGTCAACATCATGCGCGGCCGGCGCGCTCCGCACGTTCGGGGTGCTCGCTCGCGTTTCCGATGCCGCCGGCCGGGACACCGGCGGAGGGGGAAGCGACGGCAGGGCCAGAAGCGGCGGGGACATTGGTGACAGCGGTGCCGGAAGCAGTGTTGGTGGCAGTGGCGACTGGACTGTCGACGCCGGCCCCGTCCGGCACGGCCTCACCGCCCCCGCCATGCGCGCGCTCGACCAACTGCCGCACCAGAGCGACGAGTTCGCTCGGCTCGAAGGGTTTGGCGAGGAACGCGTCGACGCCGACATCGAGCCCGGCCTCGACCTCGTACTGGTTGCAGGCGCTGATGATGGCGAGCGGGAGCCGCCGTGTCCGCGGATCCCCACGGAGCTGGGCGGCAGCGCTGAGACCATCGAGCCGAGGCATGACGACGTCGAGGGTGATGAGGTCGGGCCGCACCTGATGAACGACGTCCAGGCACTCGGCACCATCGGCCGCGGTCACCACCTCGAAGCCCTCCAGCTCGAGGTTGACCCTGATCAGCTGCCGGATGACCTTGTTGTCGTCCACAACAAGCACCCGGCCGGACGCGCCTGACACAACTCGAGAGTAGGTCCGCGCCCACCGCCGCGTCCGGGTTTTCCCCACTTCCACCCCGTGCGGGCGGTCCCTGGGGGCTCAACCCCGCCCCCACCCCCGCAAAACCCGTTCATGATCTACCTCGGAGAGCTGGTAGGGTTCTACCCGTCGCCGCCACACAAGGCGCCTGACACGCCCCCGTAGCTCAGGGGATAGAGCAACGGCCTCCGGAGCCGTGTGCGCAGGTTCGAATCCTGCCGGGGGCACCCTGTATGAGGTGCCCAAAGACCCCGTCACCAGCGGAAACGCTGAGGCCGGGGTCTTCGCGTATGTGCAGCCGTGTGCCGCTCGGAGCGGCCGTATGTCGGGTGCTGTGGACTATGTGTGGACTGGCCGCCGAGGCAGAATCCGCAGGTCAACCCCAGAAAACGACGAAGCCCCCGGACCGTAGTCCAGGGGCCATCATGCCGCAGGCGTGTGTGAGGAGCGCGTGGATCAGGGCCCGGCGCCGGGCCCGTCCTCCTGGCCGTCTTCCTCGCCGAGGAGTTCGGCAATCCGCCGATTGGCGACGTCCTGCCGACCGTCGAGGCACTTGGCGTACCGGCTCAGGAGCACTTCAACACTGTTGCCCGCGCGCTCCGCGACCTCGGTGGGGTCTACGCCGGCGTTAAGCCAGGACGACAGAGCGGCGTGCCGCAGGTCATACGGGCGGGCAGCCAGCGGCGAGGCCACCTGTTCCGGCGTCAGTGCCAGGTGCCGCGCCTCGTCCCATACGCGCCAGTACGTGGTGGAGGCGACCACTCCCCCGCGCTCATTGGCGAACAGCCGCCCATCCTCGGCCGTACCGAACTCCTCGATGTGCGCGAGCAGGATGCGGACGAGGCGGGGCGGAATCGGAACGATGCGGGTCTCGTTCGCGGGCCGGTTCTTGAGCCCGCGGTTGTCGTGTACCTCCCCCGTTCCGGTCCAACGCTTGCCGACGGTGGGACGGCTCTTCTCCAGGATCAGCGAGCCCCACCCGGTGTCCGGCAACGTGCAGTCCGGACGACGCAGCGCCACCGCTTCCGCCGGCCGAAGCCCACCGAAGTACATGCAGGCGAAGAGCGCGACCAGACGGCGCCCACGAGCCCGACGGTAGCCACCGACGTACGAGACAGCGCCAAGAAGTTCAGCAGCCTGCCGCGGGTTCACCACGACTCGGCGGTCTACTTCCTTGGTCACCTTCGGCAGCTTCCACTTCACGAGCGTGACCGGGTTCTCGGGGAGCTCCCCCAGCTCGACCGCGTAGGCCAGGGCGTTGAACAGGACGGCTCGCTTGCGCCGCACCGTCTCAGCGGCGGCCGGGGCCCCGGACAACGTGAGCTTGAGCGAGTCGAGGACGCTGCGGATGTCTGCCGCATTCTTGAGCGTGGCCAGCGGCAACGAGGACTTGGCGCCCCAGCGGAGGGCATTGGCGATGTCCACCGGCGGCGCTTCCTCGTCCGGGGCCTGGACGACGAAGGCCCAGCCGCGCAGTGCACGCCGCAACACGTCGTCTGCCGGACGACCGGGCCGGTCGCCCAGGAGCTGGGTCGTGACGAGTGTCATCGTCTCGTTCAGGCTGTCTCGCGAGTTCGGGGCAGCGTGCGGCCACTTCATGGCGACGTACGCCCGCGCGAAGTCGTACCAGGAGAGGGACGCCCTGACCGGTGCCATGGAGTCCGGCAGACCGGTTTCCGTATCGAAGGCTTCGCCCTTTTGAGCAGCCCGGAGCAGCTTCGCGCGGAAGTTGTCGGCGAGCGCCTTGGTCCGAAAGGTCTCGGAGAACGGTGAGACATCACCGACCTTCCAACGCACGTCGTACGACGGCGTCTTGTACGGCCGCTTGCGGATGCCCCACACCTTCACGTCATGTGACTTCACGCCGCCTCCCCGAGTCCGTGAAGCCACGAGGTGAAGTCACTGCGCCAGACACGGAGTTCACCGTTCGGAAGCTTGATCGCTTCCGGAGCCTGCCCCAGCTCCCGCCAGCGGTAGAAGGTGCGCCGGGAGACTCCGCCCAGCTCGGCGAGGATCTGCGGAACAGTCATCAGTTCGTCTCGTCGGCGGTCCACGCCGAGTCTCCTTCCTTGTCGGGGGTGCTGGATCTCCGCGAGGCGGCGAGCCAGGATTCAGCGGCAGTCAGGCCGGTACCGGCGAAGCGCCAGTGCGAGAGGACAAGGACGCTGTCCGGGGCCGGGAGAGGGTGGCCGGCCAGGGCCGCGCGTTCGCGGGTGAGTGCTTCGTTGTGGTCGGCGCGTTCCTGGCGGAGGGCGCCGAGGGTGACGGAGTAGGCGCGGGATTTGGTGGAGAAATGGCCGCGGAAGCCGAGCATGTGGGCCCACTTGCGCAGGCGTAGGTCTTCGAGTTCGGGCAGCGCGCCGAGGTGCCAGCAGGTGAGGATCAGCTGTCGGGCGTGGTCCGTGACGCCGGAGCCGATGAGGTCAGTGATCGGGTTACGGACGGGGCGGTCGAGGGTGCCAGCGGTATCGGCGCCCTTGGTGGCGTACTTCGCGATGTACGCCGCTACGGCACGGCTGGACAGTTCCGAGGTGCCCGCGAAGTCGGCCGACCGGATCGGGCGGATGTCGAGCTGCGTACCGAAGCGGAAGGTGTGGGCGTGTTCGTCGAGGACCGGGCCGGAGGTCTCGGCGAGGCCGGCCGCCGCACGGATGGAGTCCGTGAGGAGTTCGGTCGTGGCCCACGTAGGTGGGGTGTCTTCGGCGCCATCGGGGCCGTCGAGGCGGATGACGGCGTGGAAGTGGACGGCGCCGCGCCGCTGGTACTCGGCGACTTTGGCGTACGAGACCTTGAGGGAGTCTCGGAGTTCCGAGCGGGTGAGGCCCGCTCGGGAGGCGAGTTGCTGCCGGAGGTAGGTGGTGAAGCGGGCCCAGAGGGCTCCCGCGTGGGCGTTCCAGAGGACGGCGGCGCGGTAGTCGTAGCGGTCGGGGTCGAGTGGGGTGCCGAGGGCGGGGTCGTCGTCGGGGTGGAGTCGGCCGCAGCGGCACCGGCCGCCGGTGGGGCGGTTGTGGACGGGGCCGAAGGAGGGGGCGGTGAAGGTGGCGAAGACGCGGGGGTGTTCGGCGACGGCCGGGCCGATGCCTTTGCCGCCGCTGAGTCCGGCGGTGACGAGGTGGAAGGTGTCTTTGCGGTAGATCTCGGCGCAGGCCGCGCAGCGGGTGGCCCGGCGGTTGTTGCAGCGGATGAGGAGTTGTCCGGCCGGAAGGTCCGTGTCGGTGATCTCCCGGACGATCTCACCGGTCGCGGCGTGGACGTCGAGCCGGTGGCCCTCCATCCGTACGGGCCGCTCGCAGCCGCCGAGGCGCTGGATCTGGCGGGCGTAGGCGCCGAGGTCGCCGTATCTGGCGAGGGCGGCCACTTGGCGGATGGCTCCGAGGGGAGCCGGGGGGTGCATGTGCGGGTTCCTCCTGCCAGGGGTTCGGGGTGTAGGCGTCCACCGCCCACACCGTCCAGGGGGCTAGACAGCGTGGGCAGGCGTAGGCGCGAGTGGAGCCGTTGGGTCAGCGGCGGGTGAGAAGGGAGCGGATGACGCAGGCGCAGACGGCGGTCGAGGTGGCCGTGACGGCGACGGCGAGGAGCATGGAGACGAGGACGGCGCCGACGACCAGGACCACGGCGGTACCGCCGACGAGGGCGAGCGCGGTACCGGGGGTGAGCTGGACAGCCGGTCGGGACGGCGCGGGGGCGGCGGGAGCCGGTTGCGGAGTCGGTGTGGCCGGGGTGATGGTGGTCGGCTCGATGACAGCGGGCGGGGTGACCAGGCCGGTCGGCTGGGGCATGGTCGGGATCTTCGGCTGGAACATGAGCGGGTCTCCTTCTCGGTTACTTGACGAGGGAGTTGATGACGGGGGCCAGGAGGCTGTCAGCGATGAGGTAGCCGCCGAGGAGGAGCACGGTGATGAGCCACCAGGGCGGGCGGATGAGCTTGACGCCGAGGACCCCGACGCAGAGCAGGGCGAGCCAGAGCGGTACGTCCATGGGCTTGGTCTCCTGTCAGGCCGAGCAGCGGTGGGTGCGGGCGGCGAGTTCGGCGGCGGCGCGGGAGTCGTACTCGGCGGAGAAGTCGCACCGGGGCGCCGTGCAGGCGGCCAGGTGACGGTGCTTGCCACGCTCGATATACGAGGCGACGTTCACGGGGCCGATACGGCGGACGTTGCGGAAGCGCCGGTGCATGGCTTGGGTCCCCTTCTCAGAGGTGGGCGGCGACGGACGCGGTCATGGACGGGGGCAGGCCGAGCCGGACGCGTACGGCGTCGGGGTCGGCGGGGTGGCCAGTGGCCGAGTGGTGTTCGTCGGCCAGGGCCCGGACGCGGTCGACGAGTACGGGAGGAAGCGCAACGGCCGGTCCCCACGCCGGGCCCGGCGTGGGGACCGGATCGGTCACTGGTTCAGCGGCCGTCGGCTCAGGGGCGGGGTCGGAGTCAGTGGGCGGTGCCGGGAGCACGTCCCGGTCGGGCATGTCGACGGCGACGGGCGCGGTGCGTGGTTCGTCGTGCGGGTCGGCTGTCGACGGAGCCGGGACCTCTTGCGCTTCCTGGTGGTGGGGTGCGTGGGCGAGGAGCGTGCCGCCGAAGAAGGCGACGGCCGGCCAGCCCGCGACCACGACGCGGAGCCAGGCGGGTACGTGGTCCAGGTCGAGGAGTCCGGCGGTGGCGACGTTGGCGCCGAGGGATGCGGCCAGGGCGACGAGGAACCACAGCCGCGGGCCCCCGGACGGCTGTCCGGCCCGCTGTTCTTCACGCATCCGGCGCCAGGCGGCGACGAGCAGCAGGTCAACGCTGATCGGGTAGGCCCATGCCTTCCAGCCGCCCTGTCCGGCCGCTTCGGCGAGGTCGTGGAGGTGGGAGAAGGACAGGGCGCCCGCGATGACAGCTTGGATGATCACGGCGTCCAGGCGGGCGAGTTGGGCGCGCATCAGCTCGTCTTCCTTCCTGTTTTCGGCATGGAGGGGTAGGGACCTTGGCGTGAGGTGGTCACGCCGACCGTGGGCGGAAGGGGTGGCTACTCGGTGACCGGGCGCGTGGTGGGCGCGGCGGGTGCTGCGGCCGGGGCCGACTCGACCGGCGTCGCGGCGAGGGCGGGGCGGAAGGCGGCGAGCCGGGGCAGGTCCGGGACCAGGGCCGAGGTGTCGCGGCAGATGGCTGCCGCTTCGTCGAGGGTGAGGTGGGGCGAGCGGACGCGGCTCCAGCCGCCGGAGGAGTCGCCGACGACCGCGACGCCGGGCCGTTCGGCCGGGATGGATGTAGCGGCGAGGGCCGCTTCGGGGGCGATGTCGGCGAGAGCCATGTTGGCGGAGGTCTCGTCGTTGACGCGGTGGCAGACACGGCCGGTGAGCTGGGCGCGGAGCATGGTGGCGCCCTTGCCGAGTTCGGAACCGAAGCGCTGTCCGCAGACCTCCAGGTAGATGCCGGCCGCGCGGCCGAGCTGGGCGAGGCGGATGAGCTTGGTGACCATGGCGTCGCGTCGCTTTTCGTCGTCGCGGCTCGCGGCGAGGAAGAGTTCCGCAACCTCGTCGACGACGACCACGACCGGCACCGGCCGCACCTCGTCCGGCAGCCCCCACACATCGGAGGTGAGCACGGCATCCGGCCCGGCAGCGCCCGTCAGCCCGATGAGGCGGAACCGCGCTTCCATCTCCTCCAGCAGGGCGTCAAGGACGTCGTTCGCACGGTCCGAGGTGTCGGCGAGGGCCGACAGGCGGGGCGCGAACGGCGCCAGTTCGACGCCCCACTTGCAGTCGATGCCGACGAGGGCGACAGGTTGCCGGGCGAGCCCGCACAGCAGGTTGCGCAGGTACACGGACTTGCCCGACTGCGTGGCGCCGAGGATCAGTTCGTGCGGCACGGTGCGGAAGTCCCGTACGTGCCAGTGGCCGTCTTCCCGCAGGGCCAGCGGGAGAGTGAGCGGCCCACTCCCCCGCCAGCGGCGGGCGGGGCGTACGTCGGAGAGCACGTCCCAGCCGATCAGGCGCAGTTCGAGCCGTCCCGGCTTGGTGGGGCGGATGTGCACGGCGTGGGCGCCCCAGGCGTGCCGGAGCCGGTCGGCCGAGGCGGTGAAGTCCTCGGGTGCCTGCCCGGCCGCCATGCGCAGCCGCATCACGAGCCCGGACCCGGTCGGGCGTGGCAGCG
The DNA here is from genome assembly GCF_031845845.1 of Streptomyces gottesmaniae. NCBI lineage: Bacteria > Bacillati > Actinomycetota > Actinomycetes > Kitasatosporales > Streptomycetaceae > Streptomyces > Streptomyces gottesmaniae. The sequence goes on along the minus strand of NZ_JAVRFJ010000037.1, from coordinate 32,992 downwards.
ACCGCCAGGGCGGTACCGGGGCCGCTTCCCGCCCGATCATCCGGGCCGTGGCCCGACGGACGGCCGAAGCCGGAACCGTCAGGCCACAGGCATCCATGGTCGCCCTGTAGGTGGTGAGCACACGCAGGGCGACGACCGGGTACCCGACGAGCCACCAGAACAGGACCGGCGTCCGCCGACGCAGGACCACCAAGGCGGCCACCGTCAGCAGCACCAGGACCAGAGTCCACACGGCATCGGTCATGGCGATCAGCCCTGCACCGGCGCCGGAGCGTTCACCATGACGGCGTCCGCCCGGTACGCGATGCCGTGCCGGGTACGGCCGCCGAACTCGCTCTCCCAGGGCCGGGCGAACAGACCGGACAGGATGACCGGGGCGCCCATGACCAGCCCGTCACCGATGCCCGGCTCGGGAACGGTGACCTTGATCATGTCCGAGCCGCCAGCGGCGATGAAGACCAGCTCCAGCGTCATGAGCCGCTGGTTGGTCACCGGGTCGACGGCGACCTCACCGGTCTGCCGGTCCCTCACCTTGACCTCGGGCAGCTTGGTGACGAGCAGAGTCGCGGCGGAAGTGTCCACGGGGATGACGCGCATTCTTCGAACCTCACTGGTTGGCGGCACCGCTCTCGGCGCCGATCCGAACTGGATACCCCCCTAGACAGCAAGGGGTAGGCCCCGCCCGAACTGTCTAGGGGGGTTAACGCCAAGAGTAAACCGACACCCCATCAACTGTCTAGGGGGGGTATACGAGCAGAGCTGCAGTCAGGCCCAGCCGGCCCTACGGCAGCACCCAGTGAAGGGCCGTTGCGTCATCCTGGGCCTTGCCGCGCGGCCATCGACGGCCATCGGGGTCTCCGGCCTCCGCTTCCCGCACCAAGCGGATCAGTTCATCGGGGCCGGAGGAGTTGAGCACGCGCAACAGCTTGTCCCAGTCGGCGAGTTCGAAGCGGTCGACGAGTCGGGTGGCGCCGTCGCTCAGCAGGGTCACCGAGGTGAGGGAGTCGACCGGCACGGTCCCGGTCAGGGCATGTTCGGCGGCACGCGGATCGGGGCCGGCGATCCAGAAACCGCCCGGCCGGTTGCGTAGCCCTGTCAGGGCGTTCCGGTACTCGGCGAGCGCGGCAGCGTGTTCGGGTGAGCCGGTGGGCAAGTCGTCGACGTGGCCCCGGAGTCGCTTGCCGACCCCATCCAATCGCCGGTCCGTCAGCACAGACGTGGCCCCGTCGCGGTCGGCCAGCAGCAGCGACGAGTCGCCGAGAACGAGATACTCCAGCCCCGCGTCGCCAAGCCGAACCGCGACGACCGTGCTGGTCGGGCTGGCTCGATACGTCAGGTCGCAGCGGTCGCCGTGCAGGGAGCGAACCTCCCCGATCGAGTCGGCCAGGCAGTCAGCGAGAGTTCGGTCAGGGTGAGCGGTGACCTTACGCAGCAAGAGTGCCCCAAGGGTCCCGGAAAACCAGGCGACCCCGTGCACACACCCCGTCTCAGCCCCCGCCACCCCGGCACCGTCGAGGAGAACGGCGGCACCAGGTGCGGCGGCTGCGAAGTCTTCGTTGTCCAGACCGGGGGCGGAGGGCAGAGAGCCGAGGGCGACTCTCACGCTTCGGCTCCTTCGTCGTGCAGGTAGAGCGGGCAGAGCAGTTCGACGGACTGCGGCTCGCTGGTCTCAGGGTCGTACTCGACACCCACCAGTGTGGAGAAGCGGCGCTCTCCCACTTGCCCCCACAGGGCATTGAGGTCCGAGGCGAGCAACTGCACGACCCCGAGTGAGCCTTGGGTGTGGATACCGGCAATGGCGAGCACGGAGCCCTTGCCGTCCGGACGGGACAGCCGGCCGAGATATCCCACGTCGTGCGGGCGAGACGGATCAGCGTCCATCCCTGAGCGGTGGACGGTGCCGGTGCGCCGGTCCAGCAGCGTCCAGGGTTCGCCCTCCGCATGCTGCCAGCTCAGAACCGGGTCCTGGGCGTACAGGTTGCGCATGTCCTCGGACATGCCCGGCCCGCAGACGACGACGAGGCCGTTGCGGTTGAGATTGACTTCGCCGCTCACGAGCACGTTGCCGGACGCGACATCGAGGCTGTACGACTTCGCCAGCTCTTCGAGACGCTTGCCCGAGTTCATGTCGTCCATGGCGACGACCGTGCGCTTCTTCACGTCGTCCGACCGAAGCGGAGTGACCACCGTGACGACGCCCGAGCCGAAGAAGGCACCCTCGGGAGCCGGGCCGGTGTGGCGGATCTGGTGGATACGACCGCGGCTCAGGCCAGCCTTCTCGGCGATCTGCGCATACGACAACCCTTGCGCGTGGAGGTCCTGCACCACGCGTCGACGGAGGCGAGCCAGTTCCGTCACCTCTTGCTGCGCATCGGCCAACCTGGTCGTGACCTCGCGCAAGAGCAGATACGGATCATCGATCGCCATGATCCGCTGCAACTCGTCCGACATGACCTCACCTCCTAGCAATAACCAGGAGTCTAGGGCCCTAGACGGAATGGGCGGGAGACGGCGTCCCGTATCGACGCCGACCACAAAGAACCGGGACCGTCGACTGGGCACACCCCGAGGGCTCACCCGTCACCGCCCGCCACACCAGAGGCGACGGCCGAGGCAGACGCGATCACACGCTCTCCCGCACCAGGTCTGCCCACACAGTTCGCCCGTCGGGCCAGGTCTTGACCCCCCAGTCCTTGGCGCAAGCTACGATGAGCGCCAACCCACGGCCGCCCTCTTCGTGATCCGTCACGTCGCACAGGTGGGGCTGACGTTCGCCGCCCAGGTCGACTACCTCGATGCGAACAAGGTCACTGTCGCCACCGAGGCTGACGATCACGACGAACCACCCGCCAGCCGCGCCGCTCAACGAGTGCCGCACAGCGTTGGTCGCAAGCTCACTGACAACCAGGACCGCCTCGTCGACCGGCCCCTGCCCGTCGAGCAGAGCCGCAACGAAATGTCGAGCATGGCCCACTTCCTCAGCCAGGCCGGGAAAGGCGCGGCACCACTTGGTTCGCATGGGAGATCCCTCACTCTACGTCTAGGGGGCTAGACAGCGCAACGGCAGGGTATTCCCATGACTAGGTGATGGGCCAGGCATCTTGAGGAATTATTCCTCTATCGAGTGAGCAGGTCTCCCAAGTCGCGGAACTGCGCCATCGCCCTCAACAGCAATTCGCGCACGTCGTCGCCGAAGATCGCAGCCTCCTCGAAGCGAGTGAACGTCTCCTCGTAGGCGGCCAGTTCGACGGGATCAGCCGAGACTCGATCACTGTCGAAGGTCTCGACGACCACGGCCCGCTGGTCGCACAGCGTGAACCCGTGGCGAGGCAGCACCGGCACGGGGCGGCGCCAGGGGATGACCCCGAGCCGTACCGTGCTCAAGCTCTCGACGGCCAGCAGCCGGTCGAGCTGCGCCAGCATGAGCGCCGGAGTCCCTGGCCAAGTACGCAAGACAGCTTCCGTCAGCACGAATACCGACTCCCGCCCAGGCTCGTACAACACACTCTGTCGCTCAACGCGGGCAGCCACGGCCCGACCTACAGCATCAGGCGCCGAGTTCGGCACACTGGCGAAGACGTGCCGGGCGTACTCCGCAGTCTGAAGCAACGCGGGCAACACAACGCACTGGAAGGACCGCACGAGCTGCGCGGACCGAACCTCTCCATCAACGCTGGTGCCGACGAGCGGAGTTGCGTCATCCGCGGACTGGCCGGCATCCGAAGCAGCCACCACGGCCTGCAACAGCTCTCGGACCTCGCGAGCCGCCAGCTCATCGAGGCCGAGGGCCCGTGAGAGCCGGTCGAGCACGTCACCGCTCGGAACCATGCGCCCGGTCTCCACCTTGGACACAGTCGGCTGGCCTACACCGGCACGCTGCGCCAGCACAGCCCCCGTCAACCCGGCCTCTGCCCGAAGAACACGAAGACGCGCACCAAGCGCCTGCATCCGCTCCCGCCGCTCACTCCCCATGGTCAGGGTTCTACACCACAGGGCAACGGGAGCATGATTCAAACTTTCTCTACTGGTTCAAGAGCCCGCGCACGGCGCGGGCGCGCGCCGCCTCTGCGGCGCGGCCTGCCTCCTGTCTGCGCCCCGGCTGGCCGCGCCCGGCGGCGCGCTCGGCGGCTGCGGGCATGAAGTGGGAGACACCCTCTCTGGCTGGGGCGGTCGGCTCCACGGCTTTAGGCAGCCACTTTGGGGCGAGCCTCTAAGATCATGGCCCCAGCGTCGTGCTTTACGGGCAGATCCACTGACTGCCCGACTCGCCATGAGCTTACGGGGCCATGATCACTCGCCCCAAAGCAGCTCCAGCCCAAAGCCGCTCCGCCGACCTCAGGTTCGCTCAAGACGCGTGCATGGGCCAAACCGTCAGGCAAGATTGGGTTGACGGTAAACAAGCCCAGGGGAGGGCATGTGAGGGCAAAGAAGAACGAGTGGCTGACGCATGAGTACTTTCGGACGTATCGGATTGCCAATGCGGTGGACACCATCATGCGCGACCCGTTCTCATATTTGCGCCACCTGGAAGGGTTAACGGTAAACGACGGGATTTACGATTTCCTTCCGCATTGGCAGAAGGAGTCCGCACTCCATAAATTCATCCGCTACGTTGCTGATGAAATCCTGATGAATGACACTGACGGTCCAACGCGAGTGCCATTCGGGTCTGACCCCATCTATCCCGATTGGATTCTTCCCGTTGATGCCGCGATGTTGCAATATGGCATTATCGACGAGCCCTTGTTCTTCATCCCTGACGAGCCTGTTCCTGAGGAGGTCACCGACAGTGGAGGTGACTCGTCAGAGTCCAAAGATCCGTACCATGTCGTCAATGCGTGCTATGACTACCTTTTGAATCTACGGTGGACTCAGGTCTATGAGGACCTCATGTCCCGCATTACTGACGAAGTTTTCTACGTGATGTTCCTGAACCGGCGAGCTTTGGCTAATTTGAATGAATTTCTCGCCATGCATGTCGGGGAGGTCGCTAGCGACCATTTTGGTACGGATGAAGCGCCATTGGTGGACCTTTTTGTGCGAGACGGAGAGCTGAAGCGAGTTCGCCCCCCGATGTGGGCACGCAGGGCCGTCTTCTACCGTGATCGCGGCAGATGTACGGCTTGTGGAACAGACTTGTCGGGGCTCATTGATACATTGAACGTTGGTAATTATGACCACATGATGCCGCTTGCGCGAGGCGGATTGAATGACGTGACTAATCTGCAATTGCTCTGCGAGAACTGTAATTTGAAAAAGGCCGACAAAATTGTGGCCCCTAGTAATCGGTATCGTCGCTGGTATTGATCCAGATCGTCAGGTTGATGTCGACGGCAGTGACGGCAAAGCGCCGGGCCTGGGCCGTCCCTGGGCCGCGCGAGGCCGCCCAACGTTGACAGTCGGCACCCACGGGTGACCACCCCCACCCCCTCCTGGCCTGGGCTCCCCGAGTTGATCTGCGACACTGGGAGGGTTATGCCGAAGCCCGGAGAACTGGTATCGATCGAGCCGAGGGGGCCTCACACCTCGTGTTTCGCCACCGGTCCGAACACTCAATTCCTGCCATAGCCACGGTCACCAGCAGCGATCCATCCCATAGTGTTAGCTGCTGTTAGTGCTCCATAACGACCAGGCTCGAAGCGAGAATATTCTGTACGTGCCTCTGGGCATCGGCAGACTCATGCGAACGAGCTTCCAAAGCTGCCGGAAGCCATTCGGGCCCTTTGGCCACTGCCACGTCAGACAGGCTTTCCAGCTCGCCAGCATGGACGGGGACAAAGCCTACCTTAGACGCTTTCTCCATGAACTCGATAGCGGCGAGCCGCGACTGCCCTCGAAATCCTTTGAGGCCATACCGCTTCACCTCACGCCAGACGCTATCAACGTGAAGTTCGGCCTCGACAGATTTTCTATGATTGGTTGAATACTTTTCATTCTCGTGCCCCTGTAGCGCGACCTGAATAGAATTCAGGACTGCACCAACCGTTCGCGGGGACCTTGGCGATGAAAAGGGAGCCCGTAGATTTCTATCTAGGGCTTCAAAATCTCCCCATGCACCGCCCAGAGTTGCAATTAGCTTCCTCACTGTAGCCTGGTTACTAAATACATCCATGTCCGGTGATACGACTACAGGAACGCTCAACTTACGGAGAGCACTAGCCAGTTTTGGCATTTCGCCAAGACCTCCCGAAGGAACGAACAAGACGTCATCAGCCGATAGCTGCAAAGTGTTAGAGGAGCTTTTCAAGAAGTGTTCCAGAGCTGCGGCATAGAACCTGCAGTCCGGGTCCGCTTCGGCGATCACCACAAGCTTGTGGAACAGGCCATCAAGTGCATTGCTGTACTTCAGGGTCGGATTCTTCCAAATTTCCCGCAAGTCTTCATTGTTCAGCTGATTTGAACGAACCTCGTCGCCTCTGCGGTCAATTCTCACAACTGACACCGGGGCCCCGGACCCCATCAAGCCCGCGAGTAGATTCTTGTCGTGTGTGGCCAGGATGATCTGCATGTGCTTGCGCTCAGCGAGTTCCCCAAGAATCTTCCCCAAGGCAACTGCCTGTGGCGGGTGCAGGAACGCCTCGGGTTCATCGACAAGTACGATAGGGAAGGGTGTTGTAACCAGCGGAATCAAGAGGCCCAAAAGGCTCCTCATCCCATCCCCCTGCTCATGAAGTGATGGGAGCGTGGCCAACTCGCGCCGGTATTCCTGAGATACGCGGTCGATGGGTGGCGCTGGGATTGCTGTACGGCCAACTCTAAAGTGGCTATTTGCGCTCAGGTAGTCGACCGTCAGATGTTCACCGAAGACGCGCTGGCTGTATGAATCGATCTCTTGTCGAAGTTCCTCGCTGTCCTGAAAATAGTGCATGGGCTGCTGAGGGGGATCGGTGAAGTTAGGCCGAATTGGTGCACCGCCGACCTGGCTCATTCTGTCAAAGGGAGTCGAGTGGTGAACCAAATAGCTTGCGATGTCCCATAGTCTATCCTTTCCGATTGCTCCAGAATCCCATACGCTCGCCATTGATAGCACGTTAAATGGATTCTGCCGTGCGCCTCTGACGAATCCTGCCTGGTGGCCTTCAGTCTTGTAAGTGGCGTTGACCATGAACCAGGCGAACAAGTCCTTCGTCGAGGATTGCTCTCCGAGATCAATTGATTCGACGATTTTGTATGCGTTGGGGTCGGCTCCCATTTGAGCCGAGAGACGGTTAACCAACTCTCTGATCAGGGTGGTTTTTCCTACGTTGTTGGAGCCAACGATCACAGTCACCCCCCTCTCGGAAAAGTCGATCCTCGAACCGCTGCGCAGTTGAGCTGATTTAACAGCGAGGTGAAAGTTGCTTACATCGCCGCCCAGCAACTCCGCAGGGAGGAACTGCTGTGCTTCTACGAGTTGCCCACCCAGTTGGATCATGTCGCCCATGGCACGATGATCCTGCACAGGAACAGTTGGTGTCTTCCATTCCAGCGAATCCGGTTCGTCCGCTTCTTCCTCTCACGCCGAGCAGACCAGGGATCGGCGAGAAGATGGCAGCCGAGCTGCACAGACGCGCGGGCGGGGCATGGTCCGCACCGATCTCGGATCCGGTATCGGCGTGCCAGGGTCGCGGTGCGACTGACTAACCCACCTGAACGCGCCCCGTGCCAGACTCGTGCCAGATACTGCGGGGAGCCACAGGGAACAGCGGTCACCCACCCAGAGACGCATCCAGGCCATGACATGGATCGACAGCAGGTCAGCGGGACTATCGGGCCTGTAGAACCTAAGCTTCCCAAGCTGAGGGCGCCGCAGAACAGTCACGCGGTGTGTGCCACGATCTGCGGCTCAGCGTGAGGCGTGATCGATCAAAGTGCAACTGGCCACGTGACTAAGCGCCGTAGATAGTACGCAGACGGCTGGCGAGAGCCTCCTGTGCTGCTGTGAGATGGTTGTGACTCTGCACAACCAGATCACCCAGCTCCTCTGGCGTGCCCGCGCCAGCCCACCCCAACTTCGACAGCTGCTGACGGGCGCTCTCAACGAGGGTCCGGATTCCTTCGTCGAGGATGAGCGCTTGCAAGCGAGCCAGCTCCTCCGTCTCCCGCACGAATGCATCTGCTTGGGGCGCCGGCGATGCAGCATTAACTCTGTGCAGGTGCTCCATCAGCGCAGCACTGAACAAGCGAGACAGGCACTCGCTAGCTTTCGCAAGGTGATCGAGTTCGAACGCCTCGCGACGATCCAAGCGTGACTGCTCCCGATCTAGCTCGCGCACCTGCCTCTCACGCTGGAGGGCGGCATTCTCCCTCTTCGCTTCGCTCAGCTGGTTCATCCAAGCACCGAGCATGAGCGTGACTACAGGCAACACGGCTGTGAAGACGTCCACGGCGGGGAGCGTACGGCAAGGGCCCCCAGATCCCGGGGATCAGCAGTGCGGTTACCTCTGAAGTGGTTTTGGACGTAGAGAGCAGTAGTGCCACTCTGGGTCGGGGTGCAGGTCCACCCCGTCCGGTACGTGCCACCGCTCATCTCCATTGTCCCGGGGGCGGCCGTGTTCGCCGGGTTGCACCGTCACTTCCCCGCCGTCAGCTGGGACGCTCCCGATCCCAAGTCGCATGTCTACGGCTGGCCAACAGGCGGACTGGGCTGATGGTCACGCGTGAGGGTCAGGACCAGGAAGCGGCCCCACCCGCCGGCTTGACGGCGGCGCTCCACAGGCTCCTGACATCCACGGCTGACATCAACGACTCTGGACAAGCACGAACAGCAGCACCTCTGTCCGGCCGTCGTGCCAACCGCCAATAGCAGCTGGAAGGGGATTGGATCGAACTCCTAAAGCGGTGCTCACTATTGTGGGGCTCCACGTCGCCGATTCCCCCATACGTCCCCCAGAGGGAACTAGGACTTACGGATTGGGCTGGTCAGAGGATCTCAAGTCGGCCCGCAGTAAGTCTTCCGACAGAGCTCGCTTGAGCAGTTCAGAGTATTGGGCACCGATGCGGCAGTGGTTGTTGGCGGGTGGTGTCAGGGGTGAGTGCTGTCGTGTTGGAGGGCTTGGATGGATTGGGTGATGAGGGTGTGGATTCTGTTTTGGATGACGGTTTCGTCGACGGAGGTGAAGGAGGTGTAGGGCAGAAGGCGGCGTAGGCGTTTGGTGGTGTCGCGGACAATGGCACGGCGGGGCACAGGCAGGGTGGTGAGGTAGGAGGCGGTTAGTTCGCGGGCGAGGGCGCGAGCGAGGGGTGGTGTGCCGCCGATGGTGCGGCGTTCGAAGATCTGGTTGAGGTCGGACTCGGTGAGTCGGTCGAGCAGGCCGTAGTGGGTGGCGCCGTCCCGGGTCTCAGCGAGGGCATGGGCCTGCCACCACAGGCGGGCGAGGGTGTGACGGACCAGGCCGGTGCCGATCCAGCGTTCGGGGGTGCGGGTACCGAAGCGCCAGGCGGTGACGTCGGGGACGAGGCAGGTGGCGAGGTAGGTCCACATGTCGCCTTGGCCAGCCTCGGCGAGGGTGATGTCCATCGTGGTGTGCAGGGCCTTAGCCGCGGCGCGGTCGAAGAGGATCTTGTTGTGGTCGCCGGGCGGGGTCGGCTGACCGGCGCGCCGTGCACAGTCGCGCAGGGTGTCGGCGAGACGGTCGAGGTGGGCTGGGGTAACGGGGGTGCCGCCGGTGGTGCCGTAGAAGGCCGTGGGGGAGTGCCCAGCATGGTTCTTGATTTCCTGTGGGTTCAGTGTCGTGTAGTGGGCCAGGAGCGTCTTGGCCTCGGCGGGGGTGATCCGTGGATACAGCAGGCTCATGGCGTCTCCCGGCGCTTTTGGTGCTGGCGGCGTAGGGCGCCCTGCAGGGCAGCGGCGAAAACGGAGGGCTCGGCCTCGCGCCAGGTAGCCACGGTTTGCAGTGACGCGCCGTGGAACAAGTTGGAGACCAACACCGTCAGGCTTTCGGCCAGGCTGCCAGGTTCGTCGGCCGCGTCGGTGACCGCGTCGCGCCAGGCGGGGCGCAGGCAGGCTTCCACCAGTTGGCGGGCGACGTCGTCGTACATCGTCTCCAGCAAACGGCGCTGCATCGAGGTGGGGGCTGCTGCCCGGGTCGCGGCGGTGACCAGTTCGGTGTCGGTCCGGTTGAGGTAGAGGCGGATGCCGCCGGTGACGGGGACGGCGGGGTCCTCGGGCAGGCCTAGCACCCATCGGGCGTCCTCGTCGAAGCCGTGCAGAGGAAAGTCGATCACGGAGATGGGGAAGCGAGAGGCGCTGCCCTCTAGGCGGACTTCTGTGCTCTGTTCGCACAGGATCTCCCCGGCGTGAAGGGGGGTGAAGGGCGGCGCCGCCTCGGGACGGGAGACGTCGTCGGCGAGCACCAGGCGTGTGTGGATCACGAGCGTGCCGCCGAGGTCGGTGCCCGACAGTTTGATCTGCACGGTCAGGGTCGTCGCGTCGACCACGAGGCGCCGGAAGGCTGATCCCGTGTAGTGCGCGGCTGAGGAGTGCCAGTCGACAACCAGGGCGAGCGGGGTGTCGGGGGGCAACCTGCAGTCGGCCAGCGCCCGCGGGTGGTCGACCGTGACGTGACGGGAAAGGGCAAGGTCGGCCTGGGGGTCCCAGTCCGGCAGCAGCGCGGGCAGCTCGCCGGTGCCCTCGGTGTCGGCGAGCTGCCAGGGTCCGCACGTCAGGACCTGGGGGGCGGGCTGTAGGAAGGGCATGACGTCGTGTGCCATCAGCGGGCTCCTTCGCGCACGAGGTGGGCGCTGACGCGGACTCGCGTTGCGGCGCCCGCGACGGGGCGCACCATCACAACCCAGTCGCGTCGGTCGCCAGCGGTGAGGGTCAGAACATCGCCCTCGCGCATCTCGGCCGCGTCGGGGCTGCGGAAGCCCACCACCTCCGGGCCGATCGCGCCGACCGGTGGATCGTTCTCGCTGCCGTGGTCCAGGGCCACTGAAGCCATCGCCAGGACACGGATGGGGGCGGCGGCCGAGGAGACGGTGATATCGGTGATGACGTAGAAGGCGCCGTCGATCTCGACGAGTCGGGGCGGAGTGACGGTGCTTAGTAGGCTGCCCGTTCCCCCACCCCCTGGTCGCCGGGGGGCAGGAGACGGATGGTCGGCGCCCTGGCCGCTGCCGGTGGGCACCAGGGAAGCGAAGCGGTGGGACAGGGCGCCCAACGGCGGTTGGGGGCCAGCGGCCGACACCTCTTCGGGTTCGGCGAGGGCGTACTCGCGCATGCGGTTGTCGATCGTGCGCAGCGCCGAGCGCACCAGCTTCCTGTCGTCGGGGTCAGGCATGTTCTTGGGCACCCAGGCGTCGTGGGTGGGCGGTTCTGCGGCAGCGAAGGCGTCGTCCACCCCCACCGCGGTGCGGAATACCGCGCCGTAGGAGACGTCGGTGTCGGGGAGTTGGGGGCCCGGTCGGTAGTGCACCACGAGGCCCGCCTGCCGCATCAGGGCGCAGTGGTGCATGGGCCCCTCGGATGGGGCGGCTACGTCCGTCCAGTGAGGGCGCACCGGTGTCATGAACGCCTCGAGGGCGAAGCGGCCGAGTTCGACGGCGGGATTCCTGCTGCGCACGTGACGCCCGTCGGTGTGGGCGCTGCGATGGGCGCGGATGAACGGCTGCAGACGGGGGACCCGGTCCGGGTCGGGCAGGTCCAGCGGCTGGCCATCGACGCTTACGCGGCAGCGCATGCGCGCGGCGCCCGGGCCGTTGTCGATCATCACGGGCCACAGTTCCCAAAGTATGGCGGAGCCGAGGAATTGGGCAGCTTCCTCCATCGTGCGGGGGCGCTCGGGTTCGTCAGCCTCCACGGGGGCGCTCGAGCCGAGCCGGGCGCCCACGATCACGATGTCGGTGCCCAGTTCGTCGCCGGCGCGCGCCGGCAGGCCAAGAGCGTCGGCGACGGCGTCGGCGTCCTCGTCCAGCAACGGGTCGGGGATGTTGTCCTCGGCAATGCGTCCCCACCAGTGGCGGCCGGTGTAACGGCGCTCGGCGTGGTCGAAGCCGGTTCCCAGCGCGGCGGCGATCAGGCGGGTCTGCACGCGGTCCTGCCACCGGCAGCGGGTGCGCACCAGGACGGTGCCGGCCGCGCTGGTGGTGAACAGCACGCCCTTGCCGAATCCGTACGTCCCTCCGCTGTGCGCGCGGCGGTTGGTGCGACCGATGTCGCGGACCAGTCCCACGAAGTCCGTGCTGCCGTGGTGGACGCGGTCGCCCCGCAGCGGTCCGCCCAGACCGCCGGTGCCGCGGTCGCTGACGGTCAGCAGCACGGTGTCGGGGTCGTGCAGCACTGCGGCCAGGCCCAGCGACGTGTCGTCGCCGAACACCGGCAACAGGGCATCGATCCAGGGCGCCAGGCCCGCCTCGCCCGGTCGGGCGAGTGCGAGATCGAAACCGACCTCCCCGGTGCCCAGGCGGGCGTCCCAGGTGTTTTGCGCGGCCTCCCGCACCAGGACTTGCAGGGGGTCCAGGTCGGGGCGGCCGAGCTGTTTGCGGATGCCCTCCGCGTCGGAGGCACCCTCAGGGGCGGAGGGTTGGGCCCACCACACGGGAGCATTCATGGCGTCGACCGTCCTTCGAGACGGGCCACGACCTCTTCGTGGTCGAGGGCGTCGGGCAGTCGGTCGGCTATGTCCAGGGTGTAGCGGAGGGCGTCGATGCCAGGCGGCAGGGGGCCGCGCAGGTCGGCCGGTGTCAGGGCGGGGAAGCCAGCGTCGACAGCGAGCCCGAGCAGCCGAGGCTGGCCGTAGCGCGCGCCGGCGTACAGATCCGCGTCCGCTGTGCTGTATCCGGCCTTAGCCAACTGCTCGATCACGCCCCGGGAGTCGGCGGCCGCAGCCACCACCCGCTCGGCGAGCTCGGGCAGCGACGTGCCGGACGCGTCCTCGACCAGGCGGACCAGGACCAGTGTCAACCGGCCGCCGGGCGGAGGGGCCAGCTGGTCCAGACCGTGGATCTCCACGGTGGAGCCGCCCCGACCCAGCGTCTTGACCTCCACATCCCAGGTGCCGGGCAGGCGGAAGTCGTGGGGAACCCGGTCGGGCCCGGTCCAGATCTGGGTGGGCCGCAGGAACGCATCGCCGTGCAGGACGTGCTCCAGCACGGTCAACTCCCCGAACAGACCGCGCTGTTCGGAAGTCGCCAGCCGCCCTCCACGCCCCTGGAACATCTCCCGCCAGGCGTCCAGGGTCTGCCGGCAGGTGTGCGCGGGAGCGCCGCCGTCCACAGCAAGGCGCTGCAAGACCTCGCTGACCACGTCGTCGAAGAGGTCGCCCAGGTCCGTGCGGTGGCATACCAGGTCCGCGTAGTGCTGCACCCGGCCCTCGACCCGCAGACTCTCCCGCTTGAGCCGCACGTGCGCCGAGCGCAGGTCCTCGTGGACCTCCTCCGAGCGGGCGACGGGCAGCAGCAGATGGCGGTCCCCCCGCGCGTCCAGCCCCACTTGCACCTCGCCCGCCGTCACGGCCAGGCCGATCGGCGCCAACGTCATGTGCTCGCCAGCTATCCGCCTCGCCCCCAGCACCGGCCAGGTGAACCGCAGCTCGCGCCGCCAGTCGGTGTCCGCGCCGCTCATGCGTCGTCCGCCTCGTCGTCGAGGGCGTTGGTCTGGTCGTCGTACTCCGCGTCGTCGACCGCCTGGTGGTCGACGCCCACCTGCACGTACCGGTTGGCGACCTTGTCCTTGGAGTTGCCGGGGAAGACGAAGGCGGCGCCGACGACGTGCTCGACGGCCCGAAGCGGCCGACGGGTGTCCCGGTTGGCCTCGTCGGGCGGGGAGTCCTTGGCGATCGGATACAGAAGCAGCAAACCCCGATCCTGGAAGTCCGGGTGGTCGTTGCGCAGCGCCACCAGGCCCTCCTCGGACCGGCGCCGTGCCTCGGCAGCGGGCACGTCCATGTCGACGACCCGGTGCTCCTTCGTCATCAGCGTCTTGATGTCGGCCTTCGCACCGCCGCTGTCCTTCAACTTGGACCGGTTGATGGTGCCGACCCGCACCCGCTCGTCGAACTCCACCACGTGCCGGGCGTCTGCGGCAGGGCCGCCCATGACGGCGACGGTCCAACTGAGCAGGCTCTGCGGCGAGCGCCGGTTCTCGGTCTCAATGTAGGCGCGGATCAGACGCGGCTCGAGGTCCGGCGAGTCCTCGTGCACCCGATAGCTCTCCAGGAAGTGCAGGACGTGACGCACGTCCACGTCGCGCAAAAGCACCTCCCCGGTGCCGCGGTCGTCCAGCGCCGCGCCGTCGCGCAGCGCGTCGCCGACCAGGGTGCGAGCCGCGCGCAGGTTGCCGGCCAGCCACTCCCGCTCGTCCTCGTTGAAGTAGCGGGTCTGCACCCGGCGGCCGCCGTAGGAGGCGTACGCCGTCCGGGCCCGCCCCATCTTCGCCGTCACGTTCAGCACCGGATGCGTGCGGATGCGCACCCCCACCTCGCCAGGCGGGATGTCGTCCTCCTCATAACGCTTGATGTCCAGGCGGATTTCGTGCTCGACCGTCGCCAGATGGCGGAAGTACTCCTTGAGCTGCTGCGTCATCCAGATCCGGGGCAGGTCCTCGTAGCCGGGACGGAACCCGAACCATCGGCCCATCTGCAGCAGCGTGTCGTAGGTGCGGGCCGAACGGACGAAGAAGCTCACCACCAGTCCCTCGAGCGTCAAACCCCGCGAGAGGGTGTTGCCACCCACCGCAATCGCCACCACCGGCTCGGGCCGGGAGTAGTCCAACCGGTCGCGGCTGCGGTGGTTGTCAAGGACCACATCGGTCTGCGCCACGATGCCGGGCAGGTGCTCGCGCAGATCGTCGAAGGGGACGAAACGATTGCCGAACTGAGCGGCGGGAACCTTGCGGCTCTCCTCCTCCCACTGCCGGCGCAACCGTCCCACCGCCTCCTCGTCTTCCTGCTCCAAGGCGTCGACCATGGCCTGGCGCATCCGCTCCAGCGGCTCCCGGTAGGCCTCGTGCACCACCGTCTGCATGCTGGGATGCACGAGCATGGTGGAGTGGTCGTGGTCCCCGCGGCAGCGGCGGGCCGCGGTCGCCAGCCAGAAGTAGTGCACCGCCGCGGTCAGTTCGTCGGTCATGGTCGGGACGAAGCCGGCGGTGTCTGCCCGCCGGCGCGGCCGCAGCCGGTCGACCGTGGCGGCGGGAACGATGCGGATCATGTCGTGGCCGTCGAGATCACTGCCCGTCGCCTCGCCCTCCACCGCCTCCCGGCCGAAGATCTTCTCGGCGCCGAAGTACCCATCCGGCTGGGGCAGGCTGAGGATGAACGTCTCTGGGTACAGATCACCGGCCGAGGGGTCGATGAGAACGTTGGCGAAGGGGGTGGCGGTGTAGCCCAGGTAGGTCCGCTTGTCGAACAGGTCGAGCAACTGGCGGATCTGCGGATTGATGATGGGGGTGTCCACGCTCGCCTGGTCGGCCTCGTCGTCGATAATCAGCACCGGCAGGTCGGCGAACGTCCCGGCCTTGACGGCAGGCCTGAGCCACTCGATCAACCGCTGCAGCCGTTTGTGGTTCTTCTTCACCACGCACAGGGTCACCCCGGTGCCGCTTTGATGCAGATACGCGGCCGCCTTGGAGTTCTGCTCCTCGAAGTCCGCCTCTGCGGACGTCAGGGTGAACCACCCGTCGTCCTTGCGGGCCAACAGCTGCTCGGCCAACCGCTCCTGGGTCTGCCGGCGCAACCCGTTGTGAATGCCGGACAGCACAATGATCAACCGGTACCCCACGTCGGCCGCCTTCGCGATCACCGCCGTGTAGTTCGTCGTCTTGCCCGACTGCACGTGCCCGACGACCAGGCCCTTCGTCAAGAACGTCGCGTGCGAGGGGTCGTTGGTGTACGCGATGATCTTCGAGGAGGCCTCGTCCAGCACCTCCAGGCGATCCGTAGGCCAGCCGTCCTGTCGCAGAAACTCGGCGTACGGCACCCAATAGGGATCGTCCGCCAACGGCCCCGGATACCAGGGCTTCATCCCTGGCGCGGCAAGGATCTTCGGCGGGTAACCCACCCGGACCGATTCCGCACGCCTTTGGAACTCCCGGACGTAGCCCTCAATCTCGTCCGGGTCGAACCGCTTCTGGAACTTGAGCACCGTCTGCTCCAGACCATTTCGCTGAGCCTGAGCTGCAAAGACGTCGAAGAAGTCATCCACGGACCAGACTCTAGGGCAACCTACTGACACACATGCGTACTTGGGGGCTCCAGGCACTCGGGGTGTTTCCCGAACAGGACGGCCCCTGGGCCGGTGCGTTCCATGCGCCGTGGCGTCCGCCCGGGCCGAGGGCTGGTAGGGGCAAGTGGGGGGAGGGTGTGAAGGCGGTGCTATCGGCTCCTCGCCCGTCAGTACGAGGAAACCGTCGATGAGCTGGCCGAGTCCCCGCAGCCGTTCATTGCGGTCTGACAGGCACGACGGTTGGGCCTCTTCGAAGGGTAGCTGCCGCCCCGATTCAAAACCCAGTTTGAGAAGGCCGTAGTCCCCTGCCAGGCTAAGTTGCGTGACCGAGAGCGCCTTCTACTCCGACCGTGCGGGACTTGGTAAGGCACGCGTCAGCGAGACCATCTCCGCCGAAGCGTGGGCTGGACTGACCGCACTGATCCAGCAGCGCATCAACGACGGCTCACTCGCGCGAGCCTTTCCTCTGTACGCCTGCCCTGACGACCCCGGCCGCAACACTGTCACCGGCACGGACGAGGAGAAGTTCCTCCGTTCCCTCACAGCCCATGTTCCTGACCTGGTCGAACCCCCCGTGGCACCTGATCCGGGTCAGGATGGCAAGCACGCGGAGACTGCTTCCGGCTGGCCCTCCGAAGCGTCCCACGTGGCGCAGCCCCCGAGATCCCCGCTGGATCCCGACAAGGTGCCGGACACGGCTACCACACTGGACCTCATTGACTTCGTTGCCCTCCACATCGACCAGCCGACCCGCCGTTCGTCCCATAACTGGAACTTTGATCACACCCACTACTCCTTCCAGCAGCACGACCATTTCTATGACACCGAGCTAACGCCAGGACAGGATCAGTGGCGACATGACATCGATCTGTTGTTCGCAAGGAACGGCATCGCATACACGCTCGGTGACGATATGCGCGTCCGGCGCCTCGGACCGCCTGAGGCGCTTCCGTTGATCTCCGATTTCAGACCCTCGACCGGCGACCCCCAGCTAGACAACAAGCTCAAGGACGCCATGGAGCGCTTCCTCTCCAGAGATTCGGCCGACCGGCGGGACGCTCTTGAGAAGCTCTGGGATGCTTTCGAACGGCTCAAGACGCTGGAACTTGGCGGCGGCTCCCTCAAAAAGTCATCAGTCAGTCAACTGCTCACACGCGCCGCCTCCGGCTCTGAGCCGTTCCGCGAGCTGCTGGAAGCAGAGTTCAAGACTCTGACGGGGATCGGCAACGGTTTCACCATCCGGCATCACGAGCACGACAAGGAGGACGTTCCTACGGACGCCGCTATCGACTATCTCTTCGTGCGGCTTGTCTCTGCTATCTCCCTTGTCCTTCGTCATACGGGACGCATGGCCTCATGACTGCCTTGCGACGGCCACGACGACAGACGGCCTACTGCGCTCGCTCGCTGAGTGGACATCCCCCGGGCGTCCCCCAACAACCTCAATTGCAGGCACAACTGCAGCTCACCAGTTATGCGCGGAGCCCGCTGTAAATCTGCTGACACACCGCTGAACTTCTGCTTGGAGGGCTGATGCACGCGGGCCCTCCGGAACCGCTGCAGTACAGCAGCGAAGTACAGCAACCCTGTGACCGCAGGCGACCGCCAACGCCCCACAACGACCCATTGACCAGCTCACCTGACCACAATGACCTCGGAGCCGAGAGTTCGGGACGAAGAGGTCGTGGCTTCAGGCCCGCCACCTCGTGATCCGGCGAAGATTCAGGACCTGGTACAGCGGGTGTCGTACCACGTGACGGCCCCGCAGCACCGTCAGCTTGTCCCTCATCTCCCCATCCAGCTCGTCTCGTTGTCGGTGGGAACCGCTACCTTCGCTACCTCAGACTTGTCATCCGGGAGTCGTTACAGGGGGATGCATGGGTGGGCAGTTGCGCGCTGGCCAGGTCTATCGGTACGCCACTGGGAAGGATCCAGGGCCTGCCGAGCTGGAGGGGTACCCCAACTTCCATCATGTGACCCATTCCCCCGGCCTGCCACGAGCTCTGCTGGAGGCTGGCATCAACGGCATGCGGAAGGTAGCCGCTCCGAGCGGGGAACGGCGGCCGGTGATCCTTGTGCGGTCAAGCCCCTGGAAGGCCGGTTCCGAACAGACGCCCTGGCACGACGTGTTCGACATGGACAACGGGCACGTCCGCTACTTCGGTGACCACAAGGCCACCACAACCGTCGAGCCGGGCAAGACCATCGGGAATGCCGCCCTGCTCGATGCCTTCGTGGGGCACCAGGGGCACACGCCTGAGGAGCGAGCCGGCGCCGTCCCCCTGTTGCTCTTCCGAGCGGTGTCACGCAGCGGGAAAGTCAAGGGGCACGTCGAGTTCTGCGGACTGGGCATCATCGAACGGGCCGAGCGGCTGGTGCAGTGGGGCGGCAGTGACCACACCACATTTACCAACTATGTGTACGACATCGCCCTGCTCGACCTCACCGACGAGGATGACAAGGTCTCTTGGGAGTGGATCGACTCCCGCAGGAACACGGATCTGTGCGACGCAGAGACACTCGCACTGGCTCCGCGGGCGTGGCGCGAGTGGGTCAAGAACGGCAGCTCGGAGCTTCCGCGGCTCCGCCGGCGGGTTGCACGGGCCAAGGTGACCAAAGTGCCTGAGCAGCGGCCGAAGCCGGGAACGTCCGAGGCTAAGGACCTGGAGCTGATCTACAAGTACTTTGACGGGCGCAAGCATGACTTCGAGGCCGTGGCCTCCGCGGTCGCAGCGCGCGTTCTGCGTGGTGCCGGGAAGAGTTATGTCGAAGGGTGGCTGACCCAGCGGTCCGGCGATGGAGGGGCTGACTTCGTCGGAAGGCTCGACATCGGCAGCGGACTGGCTGGCACCAGCCTCGTCGTCCTCGGTCAGGCGAAGTGCGTCCGGCTCGACCACGTGGTTTCCGCCGACCAGATCGCTCGTGTCGTGGCTCGTCTCCGCCGCGGCTGGATCGGCGTCTACGTCACGACCGGGGCGTACTCCGTACCGGCGCAGACCGAGATGGTCGAGGACCAATACCCGATCGTTCTCGTCAACGGGCTGGACCTGGCGCGGGAGCTCAGGAGCATGGCCCGGGACGATCATGGTGGAGACCTAGAAGCCTGCATCGAGCACATACTGCGGGTCCGCGAAACCGCGGTCACTAACCGCCGGCCGGAGGAAATCCTGCTGGAGTAGGCGCCCAGGTGACGTGGGCTATTCGTGGACTGGGCAGTCTCGTCCCACCCACCACAGGCCGTTGAACTGCCGCTATACCGCTAGCTCACGGGGCCTCCGGAGCCGTGTGCGCAGGTTCGAATCCTGCCGGGGGCACTTGCCTAGGAACAGCAGAAATCACGCGCTGACCAGGGCGGATGCCGACATGAGGGAGCGGGACCCAGTCTCACTGGGTCCCGTTTTTTTTCGTCGTCGCGCACTGTTCGCGTGTGAGTAGCGTGTGGGTCAAGCTGCGGCGTCCTTGATGACCGTTCGAGCGTGCCGGTAGAACCGCTCGCGACTGTCATCCAACCCGCCAGCGTCAGGTTGTGGGGCGCCATTCACGATGGCTGCCGTCATCTGGGCTGCCCAGCCCCCATGGACCTCGAACACTTGTTGGCCCTCTGTCTCAGATCGAAGTCCGGCATGACTTCGATGACCGGCAACGCTTCATCGTGGTGCTTACGCACAATTTTGTCGCACTCGTCGTACAAGTCCGCTGCTTGGACGTTCAACGCATCGGCCGCCTCGCCTGCCTTCGCACGGAAGTCATGCAGCATGTTTGAGATGGCCGTCGCCGTAGCGATTACCTGCTCTCGTACTCGCTGTTCCTCGGCGAGTCGTTGCTTCATGACGCCGCTTGGAGTCTTCCTGCTTCTCAGCGTGTGCCTGTCGCGTCTTCTCGGCACGGGCCGTGAAGTAGTGAGCCGTCCAAGCTGCCAGACCGCTACTAACCAGGACAGCTGGAAAATATCAGTGCCGTTACCCACTGACTATCCTGCACAACGGTCGTCGTGACGCCGCCAGTTTTCGTCGTCGTGCTCTTTGTGCCGCAACCGGCCACAAGTGTTAGGAGCATGAAGGGCGCTACACGCCTTCCGGCCTTTCGCATGATCGGTGACTGTAGCGCCCGGCCGATGGGTTACGGAACGTCGACGTCAACCCATGGTTCTCTCGATCCTCCTGTTGTTCTCCTCTTCGCTGTCGTCGGGGGCTCGGCCCTCAGACGAGCGGCCTCCGGCAGCAGCGCGTCGAGTACGGCAAGCACCTGCTTCTCCTGGGACTCGCGCGGCGTGAACACGGAGAAGTTCTCGAAGTCCTCGGGGAGGGTCAGTTCGACGGCCGGCTGCACGTCGCTGACCTTCAGGTCACCGAGGACGACCCGCAGGTGGGCGACGGCGCGCACGCCGCCCTCCATGCCGTAGCCGACGAAGCCGACGGCCTTGCCGCCCCACTCGGCGCCCAGGTAGTCGATGGCGTTCTTGAGCACGCCGGGGATGGAGGCGTTGTACTCCGGCGTCACGAAGACGTACGCGTCGAAGGAGCCCACCTTGTCCGCCCACGCACGGGTGTGCGGCTGGGAGTACTCACCGGTGAGGGCCGGCATGGGTTCGTTGAGGTGGGGCAGGGCGAACTCGGCGATGTCCACGACCTCGTAGGCCGCGTCCTCGCGCTTCACGGCCATGTCGTGCACCCAGTGGGCCACGGTGTCGGCCTTGCGGCCGGGACGGGTGGTGCCGACGATGATCGCGACCTTGAGCGGGGTCCGCGCGGCCCATGCGGTCATGGTGATACCGCCTCTCTGTAAACGGTGTCTTGTCATCGCCTGGGGCTGTCTCGATGTCGCTCGGTGTCGCGGGGGCCGCCGGTCAACTCGGCGACGCGTACTCACCGGCGCGGTGGAGCACGATGACCTCCGGAGGCTCCACGCACAGGGCGTCGAGGGCCGCCCGGTAGTACTGGAAGGCGTTCAGGCCCCCGAGCACGTCCGGGCCGTCCGCCATCTCGACAAAGGACACGAAGGTGACCTTGTCGTCGAGCTGATACGTGTCGTAGCGCAGGCCCTGCGGCCGGGCCGAGTCCAGTTCCTCATACACGGTCCGGAGCATCCCCTCGTGGCGCTCCAGCGCGTCGGGGCCGAGCTTCCACCGGATCATCACTTGCGCGGTCACTCTTCTCCCTCATCCCACAGGCCGGGCGCCGTCGTGGACTCTTGCGTGCGCCGCTTTCACACAACACTCTGTCTTTCAGAAGACATACTGTCAAGTGAACTAGGATGGTGCCATGCCAACCCGGAAGTACGAGCAGCGCCAGCGCGCCGAGGCGGCACAGGAGACCCGACGTCGCATCCTCGACGCGGTCTACGACCAACTCCGAGCCGCGCCGTCCAAGCCGGTCAGCATCGACCGGATCGCCCAGGCGGCGAAGGTCGCGCGGCCCACCGTGTACCTGGTCTTCGGCTCGCGCGCGGGCCTGTTCGACGCCGTCGGGGCGGACCTGCTGCAGCGCGGCGGTTTCGAGTCGATGATCGAGAAGTCGGACCATCCCGATGCCCGCGAGGCCCTGCGCGGCGGCATCCGCGGGGTGGTCGAGATGTACGCGGCCCACCGGGACGTGCTCCGCGTGCTGTCCTCCATGGCCCTGTTGGACTCCGCCGCCGTCGGCGGGGCGGTCGAGCGGATGGAACAGGGCCGGGCGTCCGGCATGGCCCACCTCGCGGGACGCCTGGCCGAGCAGGACCTGCTGCGCCCGGACACCACCGTCGACCGGGCCACCGACGTGCTCTGGCTACTGACCGGCTTCGACAGCTTCGACCTGCTGTACACGGGCCGCGGTGCCCCCGTCGACGAGGTCGCCGACCTCCTGGTGACGACCGCCGAGCGCGGCCTGTGCCGGTGACCGAACCGTCCAGAAGTACGGATCAGGTGTCGCTCACGCAAGGAGTGGTGCGCGGTCGGCGCTGGCAGGTCGTCTGCTGGCCATCGACGAAGCCCGACCGTCGGTTAGGTCCCGGAGGATTTTCCAGGCCGCCCCCAGACAGGCCGGGGATGCAACCATTCCCTTCAGAGCTGGAACCCCCGGCAGCCGACCGCGCGCTTGAAACCCTAAAGGCCGGCACTGACAGCGGCGTTGTAAGTGCCGGCCGTTGAGCGGTGCGTGTCTGACCGCGTGACGACGCCGACGGACAACCGCGGACAGCTACGGACGTCTGCGGACCATCAGCGCAGGTGAGAGGCAGACGGGCCCTGGGGCAAGGACCCTTCCGAGTCGCTTCGGGACCAAGCAGTCGCGGACTGACTAACCGCACGCATCGCACATGCCTGTCGAAGGCAGTTGAACGAAGCAGCCCTCACAGATCCGGGCGGGCTTTTCGGTGCGCTCGCGCCGACGCTCGACGGCTCCTTGAAGTCTGGGGGCGAGGGCCGGCACACCACCGTCAGGCGGCATGGCCGCCCCGAAGTGGCGGTAGCAAGCCAGGCGGGCGTCGGCAGCGTGATGCTCGCGTTCCATCTCGTCATCTACCGGCGGCTCTCCGGCGACCGCCAGAACTTCCTTGTAGCCGCTGCCCACCTTGCCGTCGTCTGTATAAACCACCAGAGCCGTCAGTGGGGGATCGCCACGGCGGTGGGCTTCGCGCACCACCCGGCCCAAAATCGGACCGAGCCAGTTGGGCAGAAGAGTCTTGTCCGGATGCCGGTCCTGCTCTGGATCTCCTCCGCCAACTCCTTGTAAGTGATCACTGCGTGGTAGGTCTGCGCTACGCCTACGAGGATCGAGTACGCCTCTGAGCTCCAGGCTTCGCGTGCCTCCTGGCCCGTCGGCTTGTCGACGCCGACCACAGACTCAGAATCCCCCTGCTCATCCCCACCCCGCCGTGCTCTCTCGATCGAAGGCGACTGACGGAGGGGTGGGCAGCATCGAGAAGCCGACCGTGCCGCAGCCGGGCGCCTCGGGTCGCTGATGGTCTGCGGCCGATGCGCCCGGTGCGGCGGCTGAGTGGTGGCCCCGAGCCGGGGCTCACACGCTCAGTGCGGCCCGTACGGTCTGTTCGGCGGCCGATCCGCCCTCGCCCGAGGAGGTCACGCGGCCCGCTTCCAGGACGTAGTAGTGCTGGGCCGCGCGCATGGCGAAGCCGACGTGTTGTTCGACGAGGAGGACGGAGAGGCCGCCGCGCCGGGTCAGGGCGAGGATCGTCTCCTCGATCTCGGCGACTACGGACGGCTGGATGCCCTCGGTGGGTTCGTCGAGGAGGAGGAGTCTCGGGTGGGTGATGAGGGCGCGGGCGATGGCGAGTTGCTGGCGTTGGCCGCCGGAGAGCAGGCCGGCGCGGCGGCCGGAGAGTTCACGCAGTACGGGGAAGAGGTCCAGGGCCTCGGCGATCGCCTCCTTGCCGTCCGCGCGGCCGTCGGCGACGAGTTGGAGGTTCTCGGCGGTGGTCAGGTGGGGGAAGGACTGCTGGCCCTGGGGGACGTAGGCCATGCCGCGGGCGACGCGCTGGTGGGGGGCGAGGCGGGTGATGTCCTCGCCGTCGAGCAGGATGGTGCCGCTTCGCGGTGTGATCAGGCCCATGGCGGCGCGCAGCAGGGTGCTCTTTCCGGCGCCGTTGTGGCCGAGGACGGTGGCGACGCCGTCCTTCGGGACCGAGACCGTGACGCCGTGCAGGACGGTGGTGCGGTCGTATCCGGCCTGGACGTTGCTCAGTTCCAGCATGGGTCTCACGCCTCCTCGGCGACGGCCACGGCGGTGGCGGGTGCGGGCTCGGATGCCGAGGGTTCCACGGCGCGTCCGAGGTAGACCTCCTGGACGCGGGGGTCGGCCTGGACCTCGGCGACCGTGCCCTCGCTGAGGACCTTTCCGGCGTGCAGGACGCTGACGCTGCGGGCGAAGGAGCGCATGAAGTCCATGTCGTGCTCGATGACGACGACCGTGTGGTCCTCGCTGACCCGTTGCAGGAGCCGGCCGGTGGCCTCGCGTTCGTCGTGGCTCATGCCGGCGACGGGTTCGTCGAGGAGGAGGAGTCTCACGTCCTGGACGAGCAGCATGCCGATCTCCAGCCACTGCTTCTGGCCGTGGGCGAGGACACCGGCCGGGCGGTCGCGCAGCTCGGTGAGTCCGGTGGTCTCCAGGGCCTTCGCGACCGGCGCGGGGATGCCCTTGCGGCGCCGCAGCATCGTCCACACGCCCCGACCGGCGCCGGCGGCGATGTCGAGGTTCTGCAGGACGGTCAGTTCCTCGAAGACGGTGGCGGTCTGGAAGGTACGGCCTATGCCCAGCCGTGCGATCTTCTGCACGGGCTTGCCGAGCAGGTCCTGGTCGCCGAAGCGAACCGATCCGGTGGCCTTCACCAGGCCGGTGACCGCGTCGACCAGGGTGGTCTTGCCGGCACCGTTGGGGCCGATGAGGAAGCGGAGGTCGCCGGGGTGGATGTCCAGGTCGACGCCGTCGACGGCGGTGAACCCGTCGAAGGTGACCCGCAGGTCGCGGACGGTCAGTCCCTCGCCGCTCATGCTGTCTCTCCAGTCGCAGGAGTACCGGTACGGGTGCGGCGTCTGCGCAGGACGACGCCGAGGGAGGCGAGGCCGCCGGGCAGGAAGCCGACCGCCAGGACGAACAGCAGGCCCTGGAGGTACGTCCACGCCGCGGGGAACTCGTCCGAGAGCGTGCTCTGTGCCCAGGCCACGGCGACCGCGCCGAGCACCGCGCCCACCAGCGAGGCCCGCCCGCCGACCGCCGCGCCGATGACGAAACCGATGGACGGCACGATCCCGATCAGCGCCGGGGAGATGATGCCGACGGCCGGGACGAACAGGGCGCCCGCGAGCCCCGCCATGCCGGCCGCGACGACGTACGCGACGAGCTTGGCGTTGGCCGGGTCGTAGCCGAGGAAGCGCACCCGCTCCTCGGAGTCCCGTACGGCGATGAGGAGTTCGCCGTAGCGGCTGACGAACAGTTGGCGGGCCAGAGCCATCAGCAGGAGCAGGGCCGCCGCGATGACGAAGTACACCATCCGCTGGTTGACGGGGTCGTCCAGCGAGTAGCCGAAGAAGCCCTGGATGTCGGTGAGGCCGTTGGTGCCGCCGGTGGTGGCCTGCTGGCCGATCAGCCAGATCGACAGGGCGGCGGCCAGCGCCTGGCTGAGGATCGCGAAGTAGGCGCCCTTCACCCGGCGTCGGAAGACGAAGAAGCCGAGTACCGCGGCGACCGCCATCGGCAGCAGTACGGTCATGGCGAGCGCGAACGCCGGGTTGGCGAAGGGCTTCCACCACCAGGGCAGGGTGTCTCCGGTGCCGTAGAGCAACATGAAGTCGGGGAGTGTCTCGCCGGTGGCGGCGGCGTCGGTGAGCTTGAGGTGCATGGCCATGGCATAGCCGCCGAGGCCGAAGAAGACGCCCTGGCCGAGCACCATGAGCCCGCCCCGGCCCCAGGCCAGGCTGACGCCGACGGCCACGATCGCGTAGCACAGGTACTTCGCGAGGAGCGAGAGCCGGAAGTCGGAGAGCGCGAGGGGGGCGACGCCGAGGAGGAGGACGGCGCCCAGGACGAATCCGCCGGGCACGCGGAGGCGTTCCAGCAGGGGCACGGGGGGCGTCGTGACGGGGGGTGTGGCGACGGGAGGCGTCGTTGTCGTCATGCCAGGCTCCGGGTGCGCAGTGTGTACAGGCCCTGGGGTCGCCACTGGAGGAAGGCGACGATCGCCACGAGCACGATGACCTTCGCGACGCTCAGCGTCGTCGAGTACTCCAGCACCGACTGGAGCACACCCAGCGCGAAGGCCGTGATGACGCTGCCCTTCAACTGCCCGATGCCGCCGACGACCACGACGAGGAAGGCGTCGACGATGTAGTTGGTGCCCATCGTCGGGCCGATCGGACCGACCAGGGTGAGCGCGACGCCGGCCACGCCCGCGAGGCCGGAGCCGATGAAGAAGGTGACGCGGTCGACCTGGCCGGTGGCGATGCCGGACACCTCGGCGAGGTCCCGGTTCTGCACGACCGCCCGGATACGACGGCCCAGTGGGGTGAGCTTCAGGATCAGCGTGAGGGCGACGACGCTCAGCAGGGCGAGAGCGAGGATGAACAGCCGGCTGTTGGCGAAGGTCATGCCCCCGCCCAGGGAGATGTTGCCGGTGAGCAGGTCGGGGGCCGCGGTCTGCACATTGGGGGCGCCGAAGACGTCCCGGGCGAGTTGCTGGAGCATCAGGGAGACGCCCCAGGTGACCAGCAGGGTGTCCAGCGGGCGCGTGTACAGGCGCCGGATCAGCAGCCACTCCAGCAGCGCGCCCATGGCGCCCGCGACGAGGAAGGCGACCGGCAGGGCGACGAGCAGCGAGAGACCCGCGCCGCTGATGGACTTCTGCAGGACGTACGTCGTGTAGGCGCCGGCCATGATGAACTCGCCGTGCGCCATGTTGATCACGCCCATCTGACCGAAGGTCAGGGTCAGGCCGAGCGCGATGAGCAGGAGGACGGCACCGATGCTGATGCCGGTGAAGGACTGGTTGAGGATGACCGTCATGAGGTCGGCTCCGGGTCGGGGACGGAGGTGCGGGTGTGCGCCATGGGCGTGACCCGGCCCCGTGGCGGGGCCGGGTTCTCACCGGTGAGGGCGCGGCTCAGGAGAGGCCGGAGGCCCAGGAGTAGCCCTTGAGGTAGGGGTCCGGCTTGACCGGCTTGCCGGAGTTCCACACCTCGGTGATCAGCCCGTCCGCACCGACCTTGCCGATCCGGGCGGTCTTGTGGACGTGCTGGGTGGCACCGTCGACGGTGACCTTGCCCTCGGGGGCGTCGAGTTCGATGCCGTCCGAGGCGGCCTTCACCTTCGCCACGTCGAAGGAGCCGGCCTTCTCGACCATCTCCTTCCACAGGTAGACGGAGATGTAGGCGGCCTCCATCGGGTCGGAGGTCGGCTTGTCCTTGCCGTACGCGGCCTGGTACGCCGCCACGAACTCGGTGTTCGCGGCGCCCGGGGTGGTCTGGTAGTAGTTCCAGGCGGTCAGCTGGCCTTCCAGGTACTGGGTGCCGATGCTCTTGACCTCCTCCTCCGCGATGGAGACGGAGAGAACCGGCAGGCTCTTCGCGGTCAGGCCCGCGGACTTGTACTCCTTGAAGAAGGCCACGTTGCTGTCACCGTTGAGGGTGTTGAACACCGCGTCCGCGCCGGAGTCCTTGACCTTGTTGGTGATGGTGCCGAACTCGGTGGAGCCCAGCGGCGCGTAGTCCTCGCCGACGACCTCCATGCCGTTGGCCTTCGCATACGCCTTGATGATCTTGTTGGCGGTGCGTGGGAAGACGTAGTCGCTGCCGACGAGGTACAGCTTGGTCAGGCCCTGCTTCTTGAGGTAGTCGAGGGCCGGGACGATCTGCTGGTTGGTGGTCGCGCCGATGTAGAAGATGTACGGCGACTGCTCCAGACCCTCGTACTGCACGGGGTAGAACAGCAGCGACTTGTACCGCTCGAAGACCGGCTTGACGGCCTTGCGGCTGGCGGAGGTCCAGCAGCCGAAGGTGGCCACCACCTTGTCGTCGGTGATCAGGGCCTCGGCCTTCTCGGCGAAGGTCGGCCAGTCGGAGGCGCCGTCCTGGCTGATGGGCTTCAGCTTCTTGCCCAGCACACCGCCGGCGGCGTTGATCTCCTTGACCGCGAGCAGCAGCGCGTTGTGGACGGTCACCTCACTGATCGCCATGGTGCCCGACAGCGAGTTCAGCAGACCGACCTTGACCGTGTCGCCGGACGTGTCCGCCTTGGCGCCGGAATCGGCGGACGTGCTGTCGCCCGTCTTGGCGCCGCACGCGCTGAGGGCGGCGGACGCACCGGCCGCCGAAATACCGGCCAGGAGACCGCGTCTGCTGATGCTGAGCCCGGACATACAAAACCTCCATGCCCCGTGGGGCGATGTGAAAGAGCGGAAGAGCTCCACAGAGGAGCATCGGGAGGGAATGAATGTGACGCGCTTCAGAGCGGCGGCGTTGACGCACGGGTCCCCAGCCGTTCCGGGGTGACGTCCGGGCTGGTCGCTGAAGTGCGACCACAGCCTGCGCCGGAACTGTTTCCACTGCGTTTCGGAGCAATTGAAGGATAGTTTCCAGCGGAAGTAAAATAGCGGATGAAACAAAAGGGGCCGCTGCTGCGGAAGTTGGGTCGGCGGCGTCATGGAAGCGGCAATTAATGCTTCCTGTGGAAAGAGCTGGTTTCCCTTGTTCCCCTTGTCAAGGGCCGGGTGATCGGCGGTAGGCTCGGGCGCCAGCCGAGGAGCGCGAGTGGAGGAGCACGATGGCGACACGGCCCCAGGAACTGCTCTACCTGCTGACACGGGCCGAACGTCTCGCCGTGCGCCGACTCCAGTCCGTACTCGATGAGTTCGACTGCTCGGTGGAGGCATGGCGGGTGCTCGACCTGCTCTCCGACGGGCAGGGCCACCACATGACGTCCCTCGCCGACCACGCCTTCCTGCCGGCGCCGAGCCTCACCAAGCTCGTCGACCAACTCGTCGACCAGAACCTGGTCTACCGCCGCGTCGACCCCGCCGACCGACGCCGCGTCCTGGCCCACCTCACCCCGCGGGGCGTGCGGCGTTGGCAGTTGCTCGTCCGTGAAGTGCGGGCCGACTGGGGAGAGTTGGAGCAGTTGCTCCCGGACGGGGAGCTGAACGGTCCGCTCGTCCGGCTGGCCGAGGCGCTGGAGGGCGGGGACACCGCCGGCCCGGTCAAGGTCACCACAGGTCGTGGGGAGCGCGCAGTTGGGCGAGCACGTTGAAGTCGAGTCCGTCCGCCTCGGCGAGGTAGATGCGCTGGCGGACATGCCGGTCCTGGAGGTGGAGCAGGCCGCGCGGACCCTCGTAGGAGACGGTCTCGGCGGCGGCCGAGATCGCCGACACGTCCAGGGTGCGGGCCCGTTCGATGAGTGAGGCGAGCAGCAGCACACCCTCGTAGCAGGACTCGCCGAGACTGCCGGGGGCCGGGGCCTCGACACCGAACCGGCCGGCGTACTGACCGTGGAAGTCCAGCGTGTCCTGATTGGCCAGTGAGGCGAAGAACCCGGCGGTGCTGTACAGGTCGCCGGTCGCCTCCGGTCCGCTGGCCATCAGCATGTTCTCGTCCATCAGCGTGCTCAGCCTGAGACACCGCTGGTCGAGGCCGGACGCGGCGAAGGCCCGGTTGAAGCGGACGGCGTCACTGCCGACCAGGAGCATCAGCACACCGTCCGCGTCCGTGTGCTCGATGCGCCGCAACACGTCACGGAAGTCTCCGGTGCCCAGCGGGAGGTATTCCTCGCCGCAGACCCGCCCGCCCCCGCACACGCGGGCGTAACGGCGGGCGGCCCGGGCGGTGCGCCGGGGCCAGACGTAGTTGTTGCCGACGACGAACCATCGCCGCACCCGCCGTGTCTCGGCCAGCACCCGCATGGCGGGCAGCAGTTGCCAGTCGGGCGTCTCGCTGGTCATGAAGACGCCGTCGGTGCGCTCCCCGCCCTCGTAGAGAGCGGTGTAGACGTACGGCACCCGGTCCGCGACGCGCGGCGCCACGGCCTGCCTGACCGAGGAGATGTGCCAGCCGGTGACACCGTGCACCGCGCCGGTCGCGACCAGGGCCCCCACCTCGGCGGCGACCTGCTCCGGTTCGGCACCGCCGTCGACCTCCAACAGCCTCAGCTCCTTGCCGAGTACCCCGCCGGCCTTGTTGATCTCCTCGGCGGCCAGCCGCGCGCATGCCTCACAGGCGGGGCCGAAGATCCCGGCAGGCCCCTGCATCGGGTACACGAGCGCGACGTTCAGGGTCGAGTCGTCGGCCGTGACCCATGCGGGGGTGTGAAGGCTGAGTGGCCGGTGCATGGCCACATGATTGCCCGGCCTCCGCCGTGGCCCAAGCGACGGCCGGGATCGAGACCGATTCGTAGAGATCACGGGGGAGGCGACGGCTCCCCCGGAGGTCGGGCGGAGGCGGCACGGCTCCGCGGGAGGTCGGGCGGAGGCGGCACGGCTCCGCGGGAGGCGGGCGGAGGCGGCACAGCTCCGCGGGAGGCGGGCGGAGGCGGCACAGCTCCCCGGGAAGCGGACGGAGGCGGCACAGCTCCCCGGGAAGCGGACGGAGGCGGCACAGCTCCCCGGCCGTTCGCGCAGGCTTCGCGGAGGTGAGGGCGGGTCGGCCGTCAGGGAGACGTGCGGCGGGCCGGTGGGGTGAAGAGGTAGAGGTCGAGGATGGGGGGCATGGGGCTGATGCCCGGGCCGCCGGAACGGACCCAGGTGGCTATGTCCTCTGTGGCGTCCGGGTCGTTGACCAGGCCCAGCCACACGGGGCGGGCGCCCGCGGCGCGGCCTGCCGCCGAGGGTTGGACGACGATCACGTTGGCTTGGTCGCAGGCGTCCAGGCAGGCGGAGACGCGGGTCGGGACGAGGGACTGGAGGCGGGTGGTCTGGGCCTCGTGGTCCACGCCGGGGAGTTTGGGGGTGCCGCAGCAGCAGTCTCGGCAGACCGTTACCCGGCATGGGGCGGGGACGGAGGCGGGGGCTGGGGCGGGGCCTGGGTTCAGCCGGTCGGGAGTCACCTGAGGGTCGGGGCGGTGGGTGTGGGGGGCGTCGTCATTCGGTGCCTCGCGTGCCTCGTGTGCCTTATGGGCCTTGTGGGCCTTGTGGGCCTCATGCGTTCGTGTGCTTCGTGCGGTTGGGTCTACGGGGGCGGCTTGGTGGGCTGGTTTTTTCGCGGGGGAGTTTAGTCGGTCCGCCGTCCCTGCCCGTCCGTCATCAGGGGCTTCGCGTCTTCGGCCCCGGCCGTCGGCCGGCCGGCAGTCGTCGGCTTCGTGCGGTGTCGGCTTCGTGCGGTGTCGGCGATCTTGTCGGGAGGGTGTTCTTCAGGCGCGGAAGCGGAGGGACTTGGGCTTTCGGCCGGTGCGGCGAGAAGGCATGCCGGGCGTCGCGACGGGGCGAACGTTGCCCGCCGCGGCACTGGCGGGTGCGCGGGTTGCCGGCCGTGGACTGCGGGCTGCGGGCTTTCGGCGATTCTCGTGTGCCCGCTGAGCGGCGCGGGTGTCCCGGGCTGCCGCGGCCCGGCGCCCGGCGCCCGGCGCTGCATCACGGCCCGGGCAGGGGCTGTTCGGTCCAGATGGTCTTGCCGTCGGGGGTGTAGCGCGTGCCCCAGCGTTCGGTGAGCTGGGCCACGAGGAAGAGGCCTCGGCCGCCCTCGTCCTCGGTGCGGGCGCGGCGCAGCCGGGGTGAGGTGCCGCTGCCGTCGTAGACCTCGCAGATCAGGGCGCGGTCGCGCAGGAGACGGAGTTGGACCGGGCCGGTGGCGTGGCGGATGGCGTTGGTGACGAGTTCGCTGGCCACCAGTTCCGTGGTGAAGGCCAGTTCGTGCAGGCCCCAGGCGGCGAGCTGCCCGGTGACGGCCTCCCGGGCGCGGGCGACGACCGCCGGGTCGCTGGGCAGGTCCCACTGGGCGACCTGCTCCGGGCCCAGGGTGTTCGTACGGGCGACGAGGAGGGCCACGTCGTCGCCGGGCCGGGCCGGGAGCAGGGCGTCGAGGACCGCCTCGCAGGTGTCCTCGGGGGCGCGGTCGGGGCGGGCCAGGACGGTGCGGAGCAGGTCGAGGCCGGTGTCGATGTCACGGTGCCGGTCCTCGACCAGGCCGTCGGTGTAGAGGACCAGCTGGCTGCCCTCGGCCAGTTCGAGTTCCACGGTCTCGAAGGGCATGCCGCCGAGGCCCAGCGGCGGCCCCGAGGGCAGGTCGACGAACTCCACCGTCCCGTCCGGGGCGACGACCGCCGGCAGCGGGTGCCCCGCACGGGTGAGGGCGCAGCGTCGGGACACCGGGTCGTAGACGGCGTACAGGCAGGTCGCGCCGACGATCCCGGAGTCCTCGTGGGTGTTCTCCACCGCCCAGCCCTCGCCCCGGTCGAGGCGGCCGACGAGGTCGTCGAGGTGGGTGAGCAGTTCGTCCGGGGGCAGGTCGAGGGAGCAGAAGTTGTGGACGGCGGTGCGCAGTCGGCCCATGGTCGCGGCGGCGTGCAGGCCGTGACCGACGACGTCACCGACGACGAGCGCGACCCGGGCGCCGGAGAGCGGTATGACGTCGAACCAGTCGCCGCCCACGCCCGCCTGCGCGGGGAGGTAGCGGTACGCGACCTCGACCGCGCTCTGTTCGGGGCGTCCGCGCGGCAGCAGGCTGCGTTGCAGTGCGAGGGCGGTGTTGTGCTCGCGGGTGTAGCGGCGGGCGTTGTCGATGCAGATCGCCGCGCGGCCCACCAGTTCCTGGGCCAGCGACAGGTCGTCGTCCTCGAACGGGGCCGGCTGCTCGGAGCGGTAGAAGCTGACGACGCCGAGGGTCACGCCGCGTGCCCGCAGCGGCACGGTGATCAGGGAGTGGATGCCGGCGGCGAGGGCGCGCTCCAGCCGTGGCGGGTCCTGGGCGAGCCAGCCGCCCGCCTCCGCCAGTACGGGTTCCAGCACCGAGCGACCGGTCTCCCAGCTGCGTGCCTGCGGGGTGGAGTCGACGTAGCACACCGGGTCCCCCACCTCGTACAGATGGGACTCCTCGTGTACGGCGCTCAACGCGACCCGGCGCAGCCGTGTGCCGGGGTCGAGGGGCTCCGGCTCGTCACCGAGCAGGACGGGGACGGGCAGGTCGACGGCAGCGAAGTCGGCGAAGCGGGGGACGGCCACCTCGGCGAGCTCCTCCGCGGTGCGGGTGACGTCGAGCGTGGTGCCGATGCGGACTCCGGCGTCGTGCAGCAGCTCCAGCCGCCGACGCGCGAGCACGGCGAGTCGGCCGACCCCGGGTTCACCGATGAGAAGCAGCCAGGCGTCGGAGGTGGCGTCGGCGGTGGCGTCCGGGGGTGGGGTGGGTGTCGTTCGCCGGGTTGCCTGCGGGGGCGGGTGTGGG
>NZ_JAVRFJ010000036.1:0-115921 GCF_031845845.1 Streptomyces gottesmaniae | reverse complement strand
GGAAGCCGTAGAGCAGCAGCATCACCATGTAGTCGGGGCCGCCTATGTGCGCGTACGGGAAGGCGATGGACCCCACGTCGTCCGCGGTGAGCCGCAGGGTCGAGCACGGTCGCGGGCTCGACACCGACGCGCCCCGGAGGCGAACCGAGCTCTAAAAAGGGGCCGCCACCGTGACCGACACCGCCCACGCGCTCAGCGAGTCCCGCACGCTCTGGGAACTCCTCGACCGCCGCGCCGCCCTCACCCCCGACCGGCCCGTCCTCCTCCAGGACGACCGCACCCTGAGCTTCGGCGAACTGCGGGCCCGCGCCGAGCGGGTGGCGGCCGGGCTGTACGACAGGGGCGTACGCCCCGGCACGGTCGTCGCCTGGCAGCTGCCCACCCGGATCGAGACGGTCCTGCTCTCCTTCGCCCTGGCCCGCCTCGGCGCCGTCCAGTCCCCGGTCATCCCCTTCTACCGCGACCGCGAGGTCGGCTTCGCGCTCCGGGAGTCCCGGGCGGAGTTCTTCGCGGTGCCGGGCGAGTGGCGGGGCTTCGACCACACGGAGATGGCCCGGCGGCTGGACGCACGCGGCGTCTTCGAGGCGTACGACCGCCTCCCGGAGGGCGACCCCGGCACGCTCCCCGCCCCACCCGCCGACGGCACCTCCGTCCGCTGGATCTACTGGACCTCGGGCACCACCTCCGACCCCAAGGGCGTCCTGCACACGGACCGTTCGCTCGTCGCGGGCGGCTCCTGCCTCGCCCACGCCCTGCGGCTCACCGCGGACGACGTGGGGTCCATCGCCTTCCCGTACGCGCACATAGGCGGCCCCGACTACATGGTGATGCTGCTGCTCTACGGCTTCCCGGCCGTCCTGTTCGAGCACTTCGCGCTGCCGGCCGCGCTGGAGGGGTACCGCAAGCACGGGGTGACGGTGGCGGGCGGGTCGACGGCGTTCTACTCGATGTTCCTGGCCGAGCAGCGCAAGCAGCCGGGCGAGCCGGTCGTCCCGTCCCTGCGGCTGCTCGCGGGCGGCGGGGCCCCGAAGCCGCCCGAGCTGTACCACGCGGTCATACGGGAGATGGGCGTGCAGCTCACCCACGGGTACGGCATGACGGAGGTGCCGATGATCACGATGGGGGCGCCGGACGACTCGCCGGAGAACCTGGCGACGACGGAGGGGCGGCCACCGGAGGGGATGGAGATCCGGATCGCCGAGGACGGGGAGGTGCGGCTGCGCGGGGAGGCCGTCTGCCAGGGGTACCTGGATCCGGTCCAGTCGGCGGCGGCCTTCGACGCGGACGGCTTCTTCGTCACCGGCGACCTCGGGCATCTCACCGACAGCGGCCACCTGGTGCTGACCGGCCGCCTCAAGGACGTCATCATCCGCAAGGGCGAGAACATCTCGGCCAAGGAGATCGAGGACCTGTTGCACGGCCATCCGGCCGTCCAGGACGTGGCGGTGATAGGGCTGCCGGACCCGGAGCGCGGGGAGCGGGTGTGCGCGGTCGTCGAACAGCCGCCGGAGGCCGAGGCGCTGACACTGCCGGACGTCACCGACTGGCTGCGCGCGGAAGGGCTGTCCGTCCACAAACTGCCGGAGCGGTTGGAGCTGGTGGACGCCCTTCCGCGCAACGAGACCCTGCGGAAGGTGCTCAAGTACAAGCTGCGTGAGCGCTATTCATGACCGCCGCCGACCGCGCACGAGCCACCACGGACCGCGTACGACGGCTGTTGAGCGGCTGTTGAACGGCTGTTGAACGTTGTTGCGATGTCCCCGGCCGGGTGACTACTCGGGCACGGTGAAGTAGCGCGCGAACGCGTTGACGACCTCCACCTCGTCCACCTTGCCGTCGGCGTCGGTGTCGAGGGTGGCGGCGGCAGCGGCGGCGGTCTCCGCGGAGGCGCCGAGGGCCTTGAGGACCCGGGCCGTCTCCTCGACCGTGGCCTTTCCGTCCCCGTCGGCGTCCGCGACGGCGAGGGCCGCGTGCAGGAAGGGGCGCGCGATCTCGGCGAAACGGTCGGGGTTGTCACGCAGCCGCTTGACCGCGCCGTTCACGAACTCGTCCCGCGTGATGCGCTGGTCGCCGTCCCGGTCCGCTATTCCGGCCATACCCTGCCAGAAGGCCTCGGCGCCGCCGTACAGGGCCTGGCCCTTGTCCGAACGGGCGGTGGTGCCGAACTCGTTGAGAACCGCCTTGCTCGCCGCGCTGAAGTCCTCGCGGTCGATCCAGCCGTTGCCGTCCTGGTCGAAGGTGGCGAACCGGGCGGCGATCCTGCGCTCGTACTCGCTGCTGACCATGTCTCTTCGGGCCCGCCTTACGTCAAGTGGGGTATTTCTCGGACGGAGCGTACGACGTCAGCGGCCCGGGCGGAGCGGGAAAGCAGCGCTTGTACCAAGACTGCGGGAATTCCGGGACAACTGTGTGGCCACCGGGACACCACCGCGTGGGACAGCTCACTCGTGCGTACTGCTCAGGGGAAGGGTGCGCGGTCAGGCCGACAGGGGGCCGGCCTCGTCGTCCACGTCCGGCGCGACCGCCGAGAGGACGTCCGGGTGGACGTCGAAGAGGCGGCGGACACCGAGGGCGGCGAGAACACGGTTGACGTGCGCGCCCTCCGAGGGGCCGCCGCCCGCGTGGCCGTCGGCGGGGAGGA
The DNA here is from genome assembly GCF_031845845.1 of Streptomyces gottesmaniae. Taxonomy (NCBI): domain Bacteria; kingdom Bacillati; phylum Actinomycetota; class Actinomycetes; order Kitasatosporales; family Streptomycetaceae; genus Streptomyces; species Streptomyces gottesmaniae. Next base: position 113,280 of record NZ_JAVRFJ010000036.1, on the reverse strand, counting down.
TCAGCCGGAGACGCCCCTGGAAGGACCGCATCAGACGGCGGGTGGCGACCAGCACGCCCACGCCGCTGGAGTCGCAGAAGACGACGGCGGAGAGGTCGAGGACAAGACTTCGGCGGCCGTCGGCCACCGCCTCGTGCACCCGCTGACGGAGCACCGGCGACGTGACCAGATCCATCTCTCCGGACACGTGCAGCACGGCCCACTCACCTTGCTCGCCGTCGGTCACTTCGAACGCCACCGCGATGCCTCTCAGTCGCCGAACCGGAAGCCACTGCACCGCTTCCTGCTGCGCGGCTGCCCCGCCGTCGTTCCATGAAACACCAGGCGCCCGCCGAAAGGCGCGGGGTAAGCGAGCCATTTCAGGGGCCTTTTCGGTGCGATTTCCATCGAGTACGGTCACATGTGATCGAGTATTGATCACGAATGGCTTCGGTATCGATCCGATGCGGGCCCAGATGGTCTCCACTCGGTTGGATTCGCGCAGATCAGGCACCTCATATGGTCGTACAGGCATACGAAAGGCGGGCGGACGCCCACGTGGGTGGTGTGGAAACGGCTTACTCAGGAGGCGCATACCACCTCCGGCCTCGCGAGGGGCGCGCATTGCCATAAAGGGGCGTGCGCGGTCAGCGGTGCCGACTACATTCGGGACGGCGGTGCGCACAGGCTGGAATCGGGCCGTAAGCGGACAGCCGACGGGCCGGGGGGCCGGCCGGCGCACGACCGACGGACGGCCGGCGCACGACCGGGCGAGCATTCAAGGAACAGCGCAGGTGAGAGCAGGGTGAGGGGGCCGTATGGCGACGATGGACGCACCGCCCCGCTGGGACCGCAAGATGCAGCAGCGGCTGTCACGCGGCGAGGCGGCGGCACTCGGTGAGCTGTACGACCGGTTCGCGTCCCTCGTGCACGGGCTGGCCCACCGCGTCCTCGGCGACGAGCGGGGCGCGGACGGCATCACCCGCGAGGTGTTCCTCCAGCTCTGGGAGAACCCCGAGGCGTACGACCCCCAGCAGGGGCCGCTGCGGTCCTGGATGGCGGCGCTGACCCACCGTCTCGCGGTGCAGCGGCTGCGGGCCACCGAGACCGCCGCGCTCGCCCGGGGCGGCGAGGGCACGACGGAGGACCTGGAACGCAAGGTCCACCAGGCGTCGGTGGCGGCCCGCGCCGACTACATCGTGCAGGCCATGCCCGCCCCGCTGCGGGCCGCTCTGGAGCTGGCCTATTTCCAGCGCCGTGACTACCGCCAGACCGCCACCGACCTGGGCGTCACCGAGGACGAGGCCCGACGCCGCCTCCGCCTCGGCCTCCAGCTCCTCTCCACCGCCCACGACACACGCCCCTCCGGCACCCCACCCGAACCCGGGCCCCTCACATGAACGCCACCCCGAGCCCTGACGGGCCACCCGAGCCGGAGAACCGGCAGCCCCCGCCCCCGGCCCGACCGAACGGCCCCGCCGGTCCGGTCCCAGGGCGCGCCTCCCCACACGGAGACCCCACGGCCGAGCCCGGTGGCCCCGGAGGACGACTCGGTCCCGGAGACGAGCGACCGGGAGACGAGCCTGAGGACCGGTCCGAGGACCGGTCTGAGGACCGGCCTGAGGACCGGCCTGAGGACCGGCCTGAGGAGGGGCTCGGGGACGACCTCGGCGGGCCGTCCAGAACGAGTGACACCGGCGGCTCGGGTGACACAGGCGGGCCGGGCGGGCCGAGTGGGCCGACCGCTGCCGGGGACGGTGGTGACGAGCCGGTGGGTCCGCCCCGGATACCGCTGCCGCGCACCTCCGTGGAGGACACCGGAATGCCGCTGCCCGACGCCGTGCCGAACCCCACCCCGGCGCCGGGCCCCTCGGCCCTGTCCGGATCCCGCCCGCCCCTCGTGCTGGAGCACCGGGTGTTGAAGGCGCTGCTCGGGGCCTGGGCCCTGGCGGTGTGTTCGGCGGAGGAGGCGTTGGCGGTGGAGGAGCATCTGGGAGAGTGCGGAGGATGCGCGGACGAGGCGCGGCGGTTGCGGGAAGCCGTGGGGCTGCTGCACCCTCCGGAGAGCCTCGACCTCGACCCGGCCCTGCGCACCCAGGTACTGGACGTCTGCCTGGGCCGCCGTCCGCCCCGTATCCCCGTCCCCCGCTGGGCCGCCCCGTACGACGCGGAGACGGCGCGGCTGGACGCGCTGCTCCAGGACATCGGCGCCGCCGACTGGCAGGCCCCCGTACGGCTGCGCTGGTTCGAGGGCGAGGGCCCGGTGAGCCGTCGTACGACCGTCGCCGGGGTCATCGCCCACCTGCTCACCGTCGACGGGCTCGTCGCCGCGGCGCTCGGCCTGGACGACCCGCTCGGCCCGCTCGGACCCGGCCCCGACGAGTCTCCCGTCGCCGCTTCCCCGGCGGCTCGCACCGAGGCGTACTGGAAGGCGTCCCACTTCCCGCCCACCCGCGCCCTGCGCGCCCCCTGGCGGCAACAGAGCCACGACATCGTCCGCACGGCCTCCTTCAAGGGCGGTGGCCCCGACGGCTCCGACGCCTCAGCGCGCCTGGCAGTCCCGTACGGCGGCTTCGAGCTTCCCCTCCCGGACGCGATGCTCGATCGGGCGTTCGAGTGCTGGATCCACGCGGAGGACATCGCGGAGGCCGTGGACTACCCGTACGAGCCGCCGTCCGGCCGCCATCTGCACGGCATGATCGACCTGGCGGCCCGCATGCTGCCGGTGTCGCTGGCCGAGCGCCGCCGGACCGGCCTCGCGTCCCCGCCCCCGTCCGGCCGCCACCTCGTACCGGCCGGCGCCCCCGGCCGCAGTCTCCGCCTGGAGATCGAGGGTTCCGGCGGCGGCGAGTGGCTGATCCCCCTCGACTCGCCCGCCGCCCTCGGCTCCACCGATCACGAGGTGGCCCACGTGGCCCTGGACGGCGTCGAGTTCTGCCGTCTCGCCGCCGGGCACCTGCCTCCGGAGGAGGCCGCCGCCGGGCAGGGTGGCGACCGGGAGGCCATCAGGGACGTGCTGTTCGCGGCGGCGTCCCTGAGCCGCATGTAGCGGAGCCGGGGCGGCGACAGCGCCGGAACGCGCTGGGCGTGCGCCGGGAACGCGGCGGGGACGGCGCTCGTGGGTCAGAGTTGCCAGACCAGCACCGCGTGACCGTCGCGGGCCGCCGCGCCGAAGTACTCCACCAGCTCTTCGTACAGGCCCCGCGCACCTTCCAGGGCCTCCAGGGCCTCGTCGTCCTCCGCGCCGGGTGGGCAGAGCCCGGCGAGCCGGTCGTAGGGCAGAGCGGCCAGTCCGCGGGCCGCCGCGTCGCAGCAGCACTCCGGAGAGGCGCCAGGCCCTGTCGGTGGCGTAGTAGGGCGCTTCGGAGGGACCGGGCTCGATGTGCTCCTCGCCCTCGCGGACGTCCTCCATGCGGTCCCAGGCCCGGACGGGATCGCCTGGATCCGCGCCAACTCCTCGTCCGTCAGGCGGAGTTACCCCCCGATGCCCCTCATGTGCCCGGCTTCTAGGCGAAGACGACCGTCCGGCGCCCGTTCATCAGGATGCGCCGCTCGGCGTGCCACTTGACCGCCCGTGCCAGCGCCTGGCACTCCACGTCGCGCCCGACCGCGACGAGCCCCTCGGGCGTCACCCCATGGCCCACCCGCTCGACCTCCTGCTCGATGATCGGCCCCTCGTCGAGGTCGGCGGTGACGTAGTGCGCCGTCGCGCCGATCAGCTTCACACCGCGCGTGTGCGCCTGGTGGTACGGCTTCGCGCCCTTGAAGCTCGGCAGGAAGGAGTGGTGGATGTTGATGATGCGCCCGCTGAGCTGCTTGCAGAGGTCGTCGGAGAGGACCTGCATGTAGCGGGCCAGCACGACCAGCTCGACCTTCTCCTCGCGCACGATCTGCAGCAGCCGCGCCTCCGCGTCCGCCTTGGTGTCCTTGGTGACCGGGATGTGGTGGAAGGGGATGTCGTACGACCCCACCAGCTCGGCGAAGTCGGTGTGGTTGGAGACCACGGCCGCGACCTCCACCGGCAGCGCGCCCGTGCTCGCCCGGAAGAGCAGGTCGTTCAGGCAGTGCCCGAACTTGCTGACCATCAGGACGATGCGCATCTTCTCGTCGGCCCGGTTGATCTGCCAGTCCATCTGGAAGGAGTCACCGATCGCCGCGAAGCTGGCCCGCAGCTTGTCCACGTTCACCGGTGCGTCCGCCGAGAAGTGGACGCGCATGAAGAACAGACCCGTGTCGTGGTCGCCGAACTGCTGACTGTCCTCGATGTTCCCGCCGGTCATGAAGAGGTAGCTCGACACGGCGTGCACGATGCCCGGCTTGTCGGGGCAGGCGAGGGTGAGGACGTACTGGTCGGCGGGCGCCGCGGCTCGGGTGGACTGCTCGTTCATGCCCGACAGGGTCCCATATGGCGTACCCATGTCGGCAATCGTCCCGAAGGCCGGACCGCGGGCACCCGCCACCGCCCGGCGGGCTTCCCTACGCCGCCCTGGTCATGATCCGCAGCACTTCGAGCGTGCGCGGCGGGGTGTCCGGGTCCTCCCCGTCGCTCACGGAGAGGCGTACGTGGGCCTCGCGGGCGGCGCGGACGGCCTCGGGCCAGGCGTCGTGGTCGAGGTACGCGGAGACGGGGGCGTCCGGGCCGACCTGGTGCATGATCCGCAGCACGCGCAGCACGGCCGTGTCGACGAGGGCCGCCTCCTGGGCGTCACGGAAGATCGTGCCGACGTACTTCTCGGCGGACCAGTTGTCCAGCCAGGTGTCCTCGACCAGGCGGTACACGGCGTCGGTGACGTCCCCGTACCCGTCGACACCGGCCAGCCAGACGTTCTGCTGGAACGCCGGGTCGGAGAGCATGTGCAGCGCGGAGCGCACATTGCTGCGCCAGCGCCACCACGGCATGTCGTTCAGTGGCATGCCGCCCATGGTGGATGAGCGACGCCCACGACGGGAAGGGGTCTCCGGACCTTGGACGGTCATCGATCGCGCATTCCTCTCTGAAACCACTCGAAAATACGATCGTAGCTCCTCGCAATTCACCTCCCGGTCACCTCGCGTTGACCATCCGTCACGCCCGGGTTGGTGATGTGGCGGAATCGTGCGGAGCCATGACTGGCTTCCAGGCACGACGGACACATCAGCCCCCAGGCCATCCCACTGGCCTCGCCAAACGCCTGGTCAGAGCCACCACGCTGGCGGCGTGTGCCTCACTCGTCGCCGGGTGCGGGGTCATCCCTGGTACCACGGGGGGTACCGGGGACGGCCCCGTCACCGTCATGACCTGGGCCCCGGAGAAGACGGCCGCCACCAACAAGCCCGGTATGCCCGCGATGGCCAAGGCGTACGCCCGCTGGGTCAACGCCAGTGGCGGCATCAACGGCCGCGAGCTGAAGATCCTCACCTGCAACGACCACAACGAGACCGTGACGGCCGCGAAGTGCGCCCGCCGCGCCGCCGACGAGGACGTCGTCGCGGTCGTCGGCTCCTACAGTCAGCACGGCCGCGCCTTCCTCGCCCCGCTGGAATCGGCGGGCATCCCGTACATCGGTGGCTACGGCGTCACCGACGACGAGTTCGCCAGCGCGCTGTCGTACCCGGTCAACGGCGGCCAGGCCTCCCTCATGGCCGGCCTCGGCGAACAGCTCGCCAAGGACTGCGGCCCGGTCGCCCTCGTCCGCCCCGACTCGATAGCCGGCGACCAGCTGCCGCTGCTGCTGGACTCGGGGCTGCGGTCCGGGGGCCACGACGGGTCGAAGGACCAGCTGGCCGCCGAGGACGCGACCGAGTACGGCGGGCACGCCCGGGAGGCGCTGCGGCGGGCGAGCACGGAGCCGGACACGGAGGGGTGCGTGGTCCCCGCCCTGGGCGACCGCACCTTCACCTTCATGGACTCCTTCCGCCGGGACCGCGCGGACTTCCCGGACGTCCGTACGGGGACGGTGCTGGGCAGTGTCGACCAGACGGTGATCGACGCGACCGGGGGGCGGTCGGGGCCGTACGAGGGGGCGTACGTCACCGGCTGGTACCCGGTGGAGAGCGACAAGCGGTGGGACCGGATGAAGAAGGTGATCCGGGAGCACGCGTTCGGCGACAACCGGATCGACCCCGCCGACCCGGGCGTGCAGACCACGTGGATCGCCTACACCGTGCTGACGGCCGCCCTCGAGAAGATCGGCGACGGAGAGGTGACCTCCCAGGCCATCCGGCGTGTCCTCGACGACGGGCTGAAGGTCACCACCGGCGGCCTGACCCCACCCCTCAGCTGGCGCTTCGAGGACCTCATAGCCTCCGCCGGCTTCCCCCGCCTCATCAACCCCGAAGTCACCTTCCAGGTCGTCCGCAAGGGCCAACTGGTCGCGGCCCGACGGGACTTCGTGAACGTGGAGAAGACGCTGGTGGAGGCGGAGAACTGACCGACGCCCCGCGCGACGGACCCGCCCGGGGTGCGCGGCGGCCTCGGCCCCGGCGCCGCTGTCCCTACAGCTGGACCGCCTGGCGTTCGGTCAGGGTGTAGGTCTTGGCGATCTTGTTCCAGAGTTCCGCGGCCTTGGTCTTCTCGGCGCTGGCGGTGGCGCTGGCCTGGTTGCCGGCCTGGGTCTGGCCGGTGGTGCGGGCCTGCCCCTTCTTGCAGCCCTTCTTGCCGGCGGTCTGGTCCGCCCACGCCGCGTAGTGGTTGTCCGCGGAGGCCGAGGCCTTCCATGCCTTGGTCAGCGAGGTGGTCAGGGCCTCGTGGTTCGGCAGCTGGTCGACGGACAGCTCGCCGAGCTGGGTGACCAGGTCGTTGCGCTGCTTCGCCGCGTCCCGCAGATCGGTGGCGGCCTGGCCCAGGTTGGAGCAGGTCTTGATGTCGGCGACCGCCTTGATCACGCTGGTCCGGCTGTCGCCGCTGTCGGCCAGCAGCTTGTCGAGCGCGACCGCCTGCTCGCGCGCCGGGTCCGCCGACGCGGACGTCGACTCCTCGGGCGCCCCGCTCGCCGACGCGGGCTTGTTGTCGCTCGGCGACGAGTCGTCCCCCGACCCGGCCATCAGCGCGCCCGCCCCGATCCCGAGCACCGCGATCCCCACGCCGACGAGCGCGATCAACGGCACCCGCGATCCCGTACGACCGCCCCCGCCGCCCGCGCTCTCCCGTCTCCCGGAAGCGCGCCCGGCATGCCCACCGTGGCCTCCGTGACCACCGGGCCCGCCGTGGCTGCCATGACCGCCCGGCCCACCCGGGCCCCGCGGCGGCTGCGGGGCATGACCGTGGTCGATCTTCGGCATCTGCTGGGTGGACCCGGCGGCGCCACCGGCCCCCGGCTCGTTCCGGAAGAGGCTGTCGAACACGTCCGGCTGCTGCTGTCCCGGCCGCGGCCCCGACGCACCGTACGGCGGTCGCTGCTGCCCCTGCGCGGCCACCGGCGGTATGTACTGCGTCGCCTCCGCGTCCGGGTGCGCGGCCGGCGGCGGGGACCCGGCGCCGTGGTCCGGCACCCGCCCCAGATACGTCGTCGCGTCCCCCGACGCCTCCGGCGGCAGCGCCCCCGGCCCGACGGGCGGCAGGAACTGGGTGGCGGCCTCGTCGGCGGGCGCCTGCGCGGCCACCGGCGGTATGTACTGCGTCGCCCCCTCATCCACCGGCATGGCCCCGGCCGCCGGCACATACGGGATGTACTGGGTGGCCCCCTCGTCCGCGGGCGGCAGCGGCGAGGAACCGGCCGACGGCACGGCCACCTCCCCCGCGGCCGGCGGCAACGGCGCACCCGGCCCGCCGTACCCCGCGCCCCCGTACGCCGGGCCCTCGGGCGGCAACGGCATCCCACCCTGGGAGCCGTACGCCTGACCGGACACGTCACGCCGGCCGCCGTACGCGTCCTGCGCGCCGTACCCGGTCTGCCCGCCCGGCGTGCCGTACGCGTCCTGCGTCGGCGTGCCGTACGCGTCCTGCGCCCCGTGGGCCCCCCATTCCGGCGCGGGGGGCGTGCTGTTCCAGTGGCCGGCCTGCGGCTGGGCGGGCGGCGCCGCGGTCTCCTCGGAGCCCCACGGCCGCTGCTGGTCCCACGGCTGGGCCGGGGCCGGCGGCAGCGGGGCCGGCGGCAGATCGCTCGGGTGGAGCGGCGCCCCACCGTCCGAGGGCAGCACGATGCCTTCGTGCGCGGTCCGCGCCGAGGGCTCCTCGCCCTGTCCACTCTGCGTCACCGTGACTCCTACGAATGGGGGACTTGCGGAATCGTCGACTCACGCTACCGGGTCCGGACGACACCCCACGCACCACCCGCGCCCCGACGAGGGGCCGGAGCCTCCTCGTCGGTGGTCGGGGAGCCGCGCGCCCCGCACGCACACCACCGGACCCGCGGCCGCGAAACGACGGCACACCCCCACGGAGCCCCTACGCCGCCTGCAGATCCATCCGCGCCCCGAACTCCCTGACCACCGCCTCCTCCCGGAACGGCTCCAACCGCTGCTGGAAGTCCTCCAGGTACTCGGCCCCCCGGTTCGACCGCAGCGACCCCAGCAGCTCCACGGCCTTCAACCCCGTGTGGCAGGCCTGCTCGACCTCCCGCTGCTGCACCTGTGCCGTGGCGAGCAGCACATATCCGATCGCCCGTCGCCGCGCCCGCGACCCCGGATGCTTGGCCAACGACTCCTCGGCCCGCCGGGCGGCCGCCTCCGCCTGCCCCAGATCGCGGTGGCAGTGCGCCAACTCGTCGGCCAGATAGGCCTCGTCGAAGTGCTTGATCCACACCGGGTCGTCCCCGGACGACGGATCCGCCGCCTCCAGCGCCTCGACGGCCCGCCCCGCGGCCGCCTGTGCGCCGCGCGCGTCGCCCATCAGCGCGTGTCCGCGCGCCTCCGCCGCGTGGAACATCGACTCCGCGCGCGGAGTCGCCCGCCCCCGCGCCCCCTCCTGCGCCGCGCGCGCCAACTGCGCGATCTCCCGCGGGTTTCCGAGCTGGGCCGCGAGATGGCTCATGGACGCGGCGAGGACATAGCCGCCGTACGCGCGGTCGCCCGCGGCCTGGGCGAGACGGAGCGCCTGGATGTAGTACCGCTGGGCGAGTCCGGGCTGACCGGTGTCGACGGCCATGTACCCGGCGAGTTCGGTCAGTCGGGCGACCGCCGCGAACAACTCCCGCCCCACGGCTTCCCGGTAGGAGCCGGCCAGCAGCCCCGAGACGACGCTGTTGAGGTAGTGCACGACGACCGGCCGGACGTGACCGCTGCCGTACTGGTGGTCGAGGTCCACGAGCGCCTGCGTCATCGCGCGCACGGCCGCCACGTCGGCGAGCCCCACCCGGGGTCCCGCCGAGCGGGCCACCTGGGAGTCCGGCGCCGAGATCAGCCAGTCACGGCTGGGCTCGACGAGGGCGGAGGCGGCCACGGACGACCCGGAGAGGAAGTCCCGCCGCCCCACGTCGCTGCGCCACAGCTCACAGACCTGCTCGATGGCTCCCAGCACCGTCGGCGAGAACTGCAGGCCGACACCGGACGCCAGGTTCTTGCCGTTGGCCATGCCGATCTCGTCGATGGTGACCGTACGGCCCAGCTTGCGGCCGAGGGCCTCGGCGATGATCGCGGGCGCCCGGCCCCGCGGCTGCTGTCCACGCAGCCAGCGCGCGACGGACGTCTTGTCGTAGCGGAGGTCGAGTCCATGCTCCGCGCCGCACATGTTCACGCGCCGGGCCAGCCCCGCGTTGGAACAGCCCGCTTCCTGGATGAGCGCCTGCAGTCGTTCGTTCGGCTGCCTGGCGACGAGCGGCCTTGCGGCCATGGCGTACCCCCTGTGGCTGTGGTGCCTTGCCCACGCACCGAGTTGACGTGTCTTCAGTGACCGCCTCCTGTCGCATACGTGTACCCACGTATCGAAAAGATCCGGCCTCGAAGATCAATGCCCCGCCGACATACCGAAGATGCGAGACATGCCAGAATTGCCGGGGTAAACACGGATGCTGTACCCCACTCGTGGCTACCCGGCTCACTCCGTGATCCCTCCCGCGCGCCCCCGGGCATGCACCCATGCGCCCCGGCCCCGTTGACGATGCTCTCCCCCGCGCATGTGACATCCGTAACCCCTGATGACCGCTAGAGTTGTGTTCATCGTGGAAGAGACCATCGCGGGCCCTGAAGCTGCCCAAATCCCGAAGCAGCGTGGCGAATCGCTGCTGGACACCGCCGTTCGATACGCCGAAGAGCGCCATTGGGACGTGTTCCCCGGTACATGGCTGGAAGCCGTCGACGGGGTGCAGCACTGCTCCTGCGGCAACGCAGCGTGCGCCACCCCCGGCGCGCACCCGGCGCGTGAGGACTGGGCGACCCAGGCGACAGGCAGTGCGACCGTCGCACGCCGCCTCTGGTCGAAGCAGCCGACCGCGTCGATCCTGCTGCCGACAGGCCGTACGTTCGACACGATCGACGTTCCCGAGACCGCCGGCCTGCTGGCGCTGGCCCGTATGGAGCGCATGGAGCTGACGCTCGGGCCGGTGACCTGGACACCGGACCGCCGCATGCAGTTCTTCGTGCTCCCGGGCGCGTCGGTCAAAGTCCCCGACCTGGTACGGAAGTTGGGCTGGTCGCCGCTCGCGCTCGACCTCAGGGCGCTGGGTGAGGGCGAGTTCGTGGCCGCTCCGCCGACGCGCTACGGATCCCGGGGCGCCGTGCAGTGGGCCCGGCGGCCCACTCCGGCGAACCGATGGCTGCCGGACGCGGAGGAACTGATCTCACCGCTCGCCTACGCCTGCGGGCGGGACGGGCGCCGGTAGCGCTCCGCGCTCGCCGGTTGCGCTCCGGGCGGGGGCCGTTGGGCCGGTTTCGCGGCCGCGGGCTGGTGGGGCTTCTCGCGCAGTTCCCCGCGCCCCTGAAAAGCCGGGGCTGCGCCCCATGCTTCTCAGGCCCGCAGGGCCTGGGCTCTTAGGGGCGCGGGGAACCGCGCGAGCAACCCCCGCTCACCCGCACCCGCCGACGAGACAGGCACCCCAGAGCTACCAGGCGCACCTCAGCCGACCGCGCCGTCCCCATCCAGCCCGTCCAGGAACGGCTCGATCGCGGAGCGCCAGGCGTCCGGCTGGTCGTAGTGCACCAGGTGCCCCGCGTCGGCGACCTCCGCGTACTGCCCGTGGGGCAGCACCCGGACCATCTCCTGGGACTCGGCGCGCCCCAGCTCCCCGTCGAGACCGCGGACGACGAGGGCCGGGCAGCGCACCTGGGTCAGCTCCTCCCAGTGCGCGTCGTACACCCAGGTCTCACGGGTCGTCAGCATCTGCTCGGGCTCGAACACCGGCCGCCAGCCGTCGGGCCCCTCGTGCATGACCTCGGCGTAGAACTCACCCCGGGACGGGCTGGGACGCTCCACCCAGGGGTCGTCCTCGCCGAACCACTTGCGGACGTCGGCGAGGGTGGCGAACGGCAGCGGCCAGGCCTTGAACCAGTTCTCCCACTCGCGCTGCGAGGCGGCGCCGAGGGCCGAGGCCCGCATGTCGCAGATGATCAGTCCGCTCACCAGGTCGGGGCGGCGGGCGGCCAGTTGCCAGGCGGTCAGCGCACCCATGGCGTGGCCGATGAGGACGACCGGGGCGAGGCCCAGCTGTTCGACGGCGGCCTCGGCGTCGTCGACGTAGGCCTCACGGGTGTACGCGGCCTGCTCGGGCTTCTCGCTCTGGCCGTGTCCGCGCTGGTCGAGCGCCACGGCACGGCGGCGTTCGGAGAGCCAGCGGGCGGTGGGTGCCCAGTGCGAGGCGCGGCCCATGAGGCCGTGCAATAACAGCACCCCGGGCCGGGGCTCGTTCTCACCGGATTTGGGCGGGTCGCCGAACTCCCAGGCGGCGAGACTCACGCCGCCCGCTCCCGTCACGTCGATGCGCCGCACCATTGGCACCCCCCAGACTCCCGCCCGGACCGCTCGCTCCCGCCTCTCGCTCCCGCTTCGAGCCGGCCGGTCCACTCGTCCCAACTGCTGTCGTACCGCTGTCGTGCTGCTGCTTCCGTAGTGCATCCGCTGTCGCTTCCGCCCTGGCTCTCGCCGTCGCCTCGCCGTTGCTCCAGCTGCTGTCGTGACCGTGCGCGCCGCTCGGACGACGAGCACTTGTGTTACAGCGTGCATATCGGTTGACACGTTACGTGTGGGGCGCGCGCATCAGTCATGGCGCGGGTCACACAGCGACACGCCGCCCACGTTATCGAATACACATTCGAAGATGCCGCTCTTGGCGACAACACCCCTCATTCGAGTGACCTCCCTCAGGGATTGCCCGCCGCCGCCGAGGGGAGATCTTCAACGAGAGGCGGACCGCTCGGGGAAAACGGTCCGAGGGGGATGACCCTGAGAGCTCGGGGCTCCGGGTCAGTACAGGGGAGGACAGGCCCCGGCGCCGTACGGCGCCGGGGCCCTCCTCATGTCCACGGCACATCCGCCCCGCCCCCTCCCTCACCACCGGAGATCCTCGTCTCGGGCGGCCAAGAGCCCCTCAGGTCATATGCCTCACGCGCAAGCCTCGCACGCGAACGGCCCGAGCGCTGCGATTCGACGCAGTGAATCTCGGATTCGACGGGTTCCCTGACACGCACCCCGGTACACCACAACTCCCCCTCCCGCATCGGGAGTTGACGGGGAGTACGGACATCCGCCGAGACGTGCCGGACAGCGGCCGGAAGGGGGTGCGGCCGCATGGAGGGACGGGTGGACGGGTGGGCGTGAGCGTGGTGCCGGTGCCGACCCAAGGGCGGGCCGGGATCGGACCGGGGCCGGGCCGGGCGGGTCAGCGCTTGGCGACGAACACGTGTGAGGCGACGTCCGCCTCCAGCTCCGCCGCCTCGCCGCCGCTGCCCACGAGGACACCGCCGGCCGCCTCCGTCACACTCACCACGGAGCCGGGCTGGACGCCCGCGCGGCGCAGCGTGTACATCAGCTGGGCGTCCGTCTGGATGGGCTCGCCGATCCGGCGCACGACGACGGTCTTGCCCTCCGTCCCGGGGTCGAGGTCTGCCAGCGACACCATGCCCTCGTCGAGGAAGGGGTCAGCGCCGTCCTTCTCGCCCAGCTCCTCCAGGCCCGGGATCGGGTTGCCGTACGGCGACTCGGTGGGGTGGCGCAGCAGCTCCAGGACGCGGCGCTCGACCGCCTCGCTCATCACGTGCTCCCAGCGGCACGCCTCCGCGTGCACCTGCTCCCACTCCAGACCGATCACGTCGACGAGCAGACACTCCGCGAGGCGGTGCTTGCGCATCACGCGCGTCGCCAGCCGACGGCCCTCCTCGGTGAGCTCCAGGTGGCGGTCCGCGGCGACGGACACCAGGCCGTCGCGCTCCATGCGCGCGACCGTCTGGCTCACCGTGGGGCCGCTCTGGTCGAGCCGCTCGGCGATCCGGGCGCGCATGGGGACCACACCTTCCTCCTCCAGCTCGAGGATGGTGCGGAGATACATCTCCGTCGTATCGATCAGTCCGGACATACGTGCCCCTCGATGAGATTCAGCCGGAGGCTTCGACGGCCACACCGGCTTGCTGCGGCTTGCTGCGCTGGCCCTGGGGTCAATTCTTACGCATCCGACTGACAACCGGGTGGCGGCGGGGAAACGACGGCGGTATGACTCCGGTCAGGTGGCCGGTTTATGACCCAGCGCCCCATTTTCCGGGACGCCCCGCCGACCCGCGGACGACGGTCGCACCATATTGACACCCCACTGGTCCAGACCACTAACGTGATCGGCGTCACGGAGGACGCGGAGCACGCGACGGAAGGATCGACGCATGGGACTGGACGGCGGCACGGCGGGTGGGCGGTTCCTCGACGCGGCGATCGGGCTGCTGGAACGCCTGCGGGACGACGAGGCCGAGACGATCACCGCGGCCGGAGAGCTGATCGCGGACACGGTCGTCGCCGGCGGGCGCCTGTTCGCGTTCGGCGCCGGCCACTCGTCGCTCGCCGCCCAGGACCTCGTCTACCGCGCCGGCGGACTCGCGCTGATGAACCTGCTGGCGGTCCCCGGCGCCGTGGGCGTGGACGTGATGCCCGCGACCCTCGGATCGGCGCTGGAGCGGGTCGACGGGCTCGCGACCGCCGTCCTCGACAGCAGCCCGCTCCGGGCCGGGGACCTGCTCGTGGTCATCTCGCTCTCCGGCCGCAACGCGCTGCCCGTCGAGATGGCCTCGCACGCCCGCGAGCTGGGCGTGAAGGTCATCGGCGTCACCTCGGTCGCCTACGCCACGGAGACCACCTCCCGCCACTCCTCCGGCACCTTCCTCAAGGACCACTGCGACCTCGTCCTCGACTCCAAGATCGCGGTCGGCGACGCCGAACTCACCCTCGACACCATCCCCGCCCCCTTCGCCCCGGCCTCCACCGTCGTCACCTCGGCGATCCTGCAGTCCGTCATGGCCACCGCCGCCGCCTCCCTCGCGGACCGGGGCGTCGAACCGCCCCTGCTGCGCTCCGGCAACGTCGACGGCGGGCTCGACTGGAACGACCGGGTGATGCGGGAGTACGGAGATCGGATCTTCTACCTCCGCTGACTGCTCCCCCGGGTTCGTGGGAACGCTGAGAAGGGTGAGGAGGAAATCCGGCGTACAACGATTTCGTCCAAATCTTGCGCGAAGCAGATGTGGGCTGGGTCACGTTCGAGTTGAATGATGACGAGTGAGCGAACCGACGCGCCGTACCAGCCGTACATGCGGACGCAACGCAGCCTGCAGGGGGTTCAGGTGAGTGCTTCCCGGCGTAGTGGGGCCACCGACGAACTCGGGCCCGACAAGCCCGAGCGGGACGGTCCCATCAACGAGGACACCGAGGACATCGAGGGCACGGTGAACACCGAGGACACCGAAGGCACCGAGGGCTCCACGGATTCCGCGGACTCCGGTGGCTCGGACCTCCTCGCCGCCCTCCTCGACGGGATGGACGCGGCCCTGTGCGCCTTCGACGCCGACGGCGTCGTCACCCACTGGAACCGCGAGGCCGAACGCATCCTGGGCTGGAGCGCCGAGGAGGCGGTGGGCCGCCGCGGATTCGCCGGGTGGGCGGTACGCACCGCCGACGCCGAGGAGGTCGAAGGGCGGCTGATGGCCGCCATGCACGCCAGCGGCCGACAGGTGCACGAATTCGCCCTGGTCACCAAGGACGGCGGCCGCGTCCTCGTCCGCACCCAGTCCGCCGCCGTGCGCGGACCCGACGGCAAGCCCGTCGGCCTCTACTGCGCCTTCAGCGAGGTCCACACGCAGATCGACCTCGAACGGTCCATCGCCCTCAGCGAGGCCCTCTTCGAGGACGCCTCCTGGGGCGTCGTCCTCGTCGACGCCGACCTGCGCCCCGCCGTCGTCAACGCCCACGCCGCCCGCGCCCTCGGCATCGGCCGTACGGCGGTCCTCGGGCGCCCCATCGGCGAACTGCTCGCCCAGGGCGCCGAGGAACTGGAGAGCGCCCTCACCCACGTCCTCGCCGAGGGCGCCCCGCCCGCGCCCGCCGAGATCTGGGTGGGCGTGCGCACCCCGGACGGTGAGAAGCGCCGGTGCTGGCGCAGCGGGTTCCTCCGCCTCGCCTCCCCCCTCGCCGAGGAACCGGTGCCGCTCGGCGTCGGCTGGCTCTTCCAGGACATCACCGAGTCCAAGCAGACCGAGCAGGAGGCCGCACAGCTCCGCTTCCGCGTCAACCAGCTCCACCGGGCCGCACGCGCCGCCGCCGAGTGCGAGGACCCCGGCGAGGCCGCCACCGTCCACCTCGACTTCGCCCTCGCCGGCTTCGCCGACCACGCCCTCATCGACCGCGTGGCCGGAGGTTCGATGGCCGACGGCGAAGGGCCCGCCCGGCTCGTCCGCGCCGCCGCCACGCCCTCCGGCCGGCCCGGCCCCAGCCATCTCGCCGGCCACGCCGGCATCCCCGTCCGCTACGGCCCCGGCCACCCCGCCCTGCAGTGCGTGGAGCGCGCCGGCTCGGTCCGCGCCAGCGCCGGTACGGCCGCGCCGGAGACGGCTCGCGAGTGGGCCACCGGGCGCCAGTGGCCCCCGGAGACCGTGCACGCCCTCTGCGCGGTCCTCCGCAGCCGCGGCCGCACCCTCGGCGTCGTCACCTTCCTCCGCGGCGCCGGCCGCACCCCGTTCGAACGCGCGGACGCCGTCTACGCGGAGGACATCGCCATACACATCGCCGCGGCGTTGGACCTGGAGGCGCTGGAGAGGTCGTCGGAGTAGGCACGGCGACGCGGGCGGCGGGCGGGCCGGCGGGCCCGGCGTGCGGGAAAGGGCTCGTGGCCGGGCGGTCGTGCGGAGCACAATCCGTTCATGGCGCTCATCCACCACACCACCCTCACGCCCACGAAGCTCGAACTGCTGACCTCCTGGCTGCCGGGCCGCCCCTGGTACGCCGGCGGTCCGGCCGCTCCGCACCTGACCAAGGCCGGCGGCTTCCGGCTCGACGACCCGGAGGGCGAGGTCGGCATCGAGTTCATGGTCGCCACCGATACCTCCGGCTCCACGCCGGTCCACTATCTGGCCCCCCTCACCTATCGGGGCGCCCCGCTCCCCGACGCCGAGCACGCCCTCGTCGGCACCACGGAACACGGCGTCCTGGGCACCCGATGGGTCTACGACGGCGTCCACGACCCGGTCCTGCTCGCCCAGCTCCTGGCCCTCTTCGAAGGCAGGGCCGAACCCCAGGCACAGAGCCTCACCGACACCCCGGACCACGAGGTCACCCGCTCCTACGAGGGGGCCGCCCCCCTGCCCACGAGCGCCTCGTCCGCCGTCGACACCCCCGAAGCCACCGAACTGACCCTCACCCCCGGCCCCACGGTCCTCCACCTGACCCGAGTCCTCCACCCGGACGCGCTCGACCTCCCACCCGGAGCAAAAGGCCAGGTCACCGGCCATTGGGCGCTGCCAGACGGCACCCGGGTGCGGGGGATCCTCGCGGTACTGCGGGCGGATCCTGCCAGCCTCAACGAAGGCGAGTAAGAACCCCCGAGTAGCACCACCACGGGCATTCGTTCGAGAAATTGCGACGATTCGCACGACCGAGTGCTTTCACTGCCGATCGGGCTCCGGAAGAGCGCTTGATCGCTAGCGTCTCGAAGCACACGAGACAGGAGGTCCCTCGCTCCCCGACACACGGTCGTCGAGGGACCAGCCCCAGTCATCATGATCGCGAGATCAGGGAGGTGCCCCGATGGCTACGTCCCCCGTAGGTGCGAAGACCCACCAGGCTGTGCTTCCTCAGCAGCCTGCTCTGGAATCCGTGGGAGCAGACACCCCTGGGAGCAGGGACGAAACGGCTCACGGACACCCCGCCATCGAGCGGGGCACCGGCGGGACACATGGGCGAGGGGAGACCGGCGGGCCCAGCACCAGGGTCCGCCGGCGTCACGCCAAAGCCACTGCTCCGGCGGTGGCGGAGGCAGCGAACGGGGACGGTGACGTCCCCACAGGCTGTGACACGTACGCGGGCGGTATCGGCGCTGCCAGGGTCTTCGTCCTCTCCAAGGACGGAAAGCCACTCATGCCGTGCCATCCCGCTCGCGCTCGTGAGCTTCTCGGTAGAGGACGGGCCGTGGTCGCCCGGCACGCTCCCTTCGCCATCCGGCTGAAGGACCGCACACTCGCCGAGTCCGAGGTCGACGGCGTCCAGTTGCGCGTCGACCCCGGCTCCAGGGGGACGGGCTTCGCCCTCACCGAGGACAAAGAGGAAATCGACAGCCAGGGACGGAAGGGCGTCGTCAGACGAGGTCTGGTCACCGCCGAGTTGCAGCACCGGGGCCGCCAGATCCAAAGATCCATGCAGCAGCGGGCCGGGTACCGGCACCGGCGACGCTCCGCCAACCGCCGTTACCGACCGCGGCGTTCGCGGAATCGCGCCCGCGCTCAGGGCTGGCTTCCACCATCCTTACGGCATCGCGTCGACACCACCGCCTCCCTGGTGACCCGTATGGCCGCTACGCGCCCGTCTCGGAGATCCACTTGGAGCACGTGGCCTTCGATACCCGTTCCATGAGCACAAGAAGAAGTCTCCGCGGCGCCGAGTACCAGCACGGCCCGCTCGGCGGTACCCATGCCCGCGCCCACCTGCGTACGAAGTGGGGCTGCGCCTGCGCGTACTGCGGCGCCACCGGCGTACCTCTGAATGTCGACCACCTCCGGCCGCGCAGCCGGGGAGGCTCGGACCGGATGTCCAATCTCGTCCTCGCATGCGTCCCGTGCAATCAGGCCAAGGGGAGCCGCCCGGTCACCGTTTTCCTCGCCCACGATCCTGAACGCCTCGCCAAGGTCCTGGAGCAGGTCAGAGCCCCCCTTCAGGATGCTGCGGCCATGAACACCACCCGCTGGGGACTGCTGGCTGCGCTGACGGCGCTCGGGAGGCCTGTCCGCTGTTGGTCCGGCAGCCTGACCCAGCGGAATCGCACTGTCACCGGACTGCCCAAGACGCACAGCCTCGATGCTCTCTGCGTCGGGGCGCTGGATCGTGAGACCTGGAACACGATCGTCCGGGTACCCGGGCAGCTCCTCGTGGTGAAGGCCGTCGGACGCGGATCGTACGCTCGTACGACGCCCGACCGGTTCGGATTTCCACGGCTCCGGAGGGCTCGAAGCAAGCAGCACTTCGGGTTCGTCACCGGTGATCTCGCGCAGGCCACGGTGCCGTCCGGCAAGTGGGCGGGTAGGTGGGTGGGGCACATCGCCGTCCGGGCCCGGGGCCAGCACAGCCTCTCCACACCCGCAGGCCGGATCAACGTCAGCCACCGGAACATTCGGCTGCTGCAACGGGGCGACGGCTACAGCTATGCCAAGCGCGACGGCATCGTCGAGTGATCCCTGCGAAAAAGCGCTTGAACGCCTCCAGCTCGCTTCCTAAAGTGATGGGCACGTGAGAAGGGAGGTGATCGGGTACATGTATGAAACCCGGACGCACGAGGTGGCTGCGGGCTAGCGGCCCTGCACCACACACAGTGCGGTGCCGGACCAGCGCGTGTTGAGCGTGCAGCCGGCCCAATCTCAAGCAGTCACCCGACCCGCAGACTCGCCGGTACGTCCGGCCGGCTTCTCCGCCTTCTGGGCGGAGGGACCCAGAGTCTGCGGGTCGTCTGCGTTTCGTAGGGCGCAGTATGCTTTCACCATGCTTCCGATACTCGTTCGACGCCGGCACGTTGACTTCGTGCGCGTCACGAGCATGTGCTGTCGGCCTTCCGTCTGACCCCGGAGCTCGGTCCCAGCACTTCCCTCCTCCCTCTCGGACGCATGCCATGACGAACTCAGCGACGGAATCGTCGTACCTCCAGCTGCCCATCATCGATCTCTCCGCCGCCGATCGCGGGCCCGCGGCGCGTGCGCTGTTGCACGCGCAGTTGCACAGCGCCGCGCATGACGTGGGGTTCTTCCAGCTCGTCGGGCATGGGGTCGGAGAGGAGGAGATCAGGCGGCTCGACGCCGCCATGCGAGCGTTCTTCGCGCTGCCGGAGGCCGAGCGGCTCGCCCTCGACAACGTCAACTCGCCGCATTTCCGGGGCTACACGCGGACCGGGGACGAGCGGACGGGTGGCAGTCGGGACTGGCGGGATCAGCTGGACATCGGCGCCGAGCGTGCCGCCCGTGTTCCCGGTCCCGGGGAGCCCGCGTACTGGTGGCTCCAGGGCCCCAACCAGTGGCCGGCGTCCCTGCCGGAGCTGCGGGCCGCCGCGCTCGCGTGGATCGACCGGCTCAGTGCCGTGGCGCAGCGGCTGCTGCGGGAGCTGCTGGTCTCCATCGGGGCGCCCGCCGGTTTCTACGATCCGGTCTTCGGGGAGCGGGCCCATCCGCATCTGAAGCTCGTGCGGTATCCCGGCAGTGCGGGGGACGGGGCCGACCAGGGGGTGGGGGCCCACAAGGACTACGGGTTCCTGACCTTGTTGCTGCAGGACCAGGTCGGCGGGCTCCAGGTGGAGCGGGCGGACGGGGTGTTCCATGACGTGCCGCCGATTCCGGGGGCGTTCGTGGTGAACCTCGGGGAGCTGCTGGAGGTGGCGACGAACGGGTATCTGCTCGCCACGAACCACCGGGTCGTGAGCCCGCCCGGGGCCACCGAGCGGTTCTCCGTGCCCTTCTTCTACAACCCGCGGCTCGACGCCCGGGTCGAGCCGCTGGTCTTCCCGTATGCCTCCACCGCGCCCGGGGTGACCGACGATCCGGGGAATCCGCTCTTCGCCGAGTACGGGTTCAACGAACTGAAGGGGAAGCTGCGGGCGCATCCGTTGGTCGCCGAGCGGCATCACGCGGGGCTGCTGAGCCCCGCGTGACAGGGCGGGGGTCCGCCGGTACGACCGGCTACCGGGCGATGTCGGCGTATCCCTCGATCTCCTGCGGGCCGCGCGTGCCCGGTCCCACGTAGCGGGCGGAGGGGCGCACCAGGCGTCCGGTCCGCTTCTGTTCGAGGATGTGCGCCGACCAGCCGGCCGTGCGGGCGCAGGTGAACATGGACGTGAACATATGGGCCGGGACCTCGGCGAAGTCCAGGACGATGGCCGCCCAGAATTCGACGTTCGTGGCGAGGACACGGTCGGGGCGGCGGGCGTGGAGTTCGGCCAGGGCGGCCTTCTCCAGGGCTTCGGCGACCTCGAAGCGGGGGGCGCCGAGGTCGCGGGCGGTGCGGCGCAGGACGCGGGCGCGGGGGTCCTCGGCGCGGTAGACGCGGTGGCCGAAGCCCATGAGGCGTTCGCCCTTGTCGAGGGCCTGCTTGACGTAGGCGTCGGCGTCGCCGGTACGTTCGATCTCCTCGATCATGCCGAGGACGCGGGAGGGGGCGCCGCCGTGGAGGGGGCCCGACATGGCGCCGACGGCGCCGGAGAGGGCGGCGGCGACGTCGGCGCCGGTGGAGGCGATGACCCGTGCGGTGAAGGTGGAGGCGTTCATGCCGTGTTCGGCGGCGCTGGTCCAGTACGCGTCGACGGCCGCGACGTGCTTGGGGTCGGGCTCGCCGCGCCAGCGGATCATGAAGCGTTCGACGACGGACTGGGCCTTGTCGATCTCGCGCTGCGGGACCATGGGCAGGCCCTGGCCGCGGGCGGACTGGGCCACGTAGGAGAGGGCCATGACGGCGGCGCGGGCGAGGTCGGCGCGTGCCTGCTCCTCGTCGATGTCCAGGAGCGGTTTGAGGCCCCAGACCGGGGCCAGCATGGCGAGCGCGGACTGCACGTCGACGCGGATGTCACCGGAGTGGACGGGGATGGGGAACGGCTCGGCGGGCGGGAGGCCGGGGCGGAAGGCGCCGTCGACGAGGAGGCCCCAGACGTTGCCGAAGGAGACGTGGCCGACCAGGTCCTCGATGTCGACGCCCCGGTAGCGGAGGGCACCGCCTTCCTTGTCCGGTTCGGCGATCTCCGTCTCGAACGCGACGACTCCTTCGAGCCCGGGTACGAAGTCGGACATCAGGCGGCTCCTCTTGATGTGTGCGACAGGCGGTTCCAGCACCATACGCCTGAGTGCCAGGTTTGGGGAGAGTCCGCGGCACTCAGTGCCACTTCCTCTCCGGCCTGGCGTTCATACGGCAGGATGACCATGTGAACGATCACGACCCTGCTCTCATGCGCAAGCAGTACCGCGCCGACGGGCTCGACGAGAGCGACCTGGCCGCCGACCCCATGGAGCAGTTCGGGCGGTGGTTCCTCCAGGCCGCGCAGGAGGGGGCGGTGTTCGAGCCGAACGCGATGGTGGTGTCGACGGCCGACGCCGAGGGGCACCCCACTTCTCGTACGGTGCTGATGAAGGCGTACGACGCACAGGGCTTCGTCTTCTACACGAACTACGGCTCCCGCAAGGCCCGTGACCTGGCGGAGAACCCGTACGTCTCGCTGCTCTTCCCCTGGCACGCGCTGGCCCGGCAGGTGATCGTGACGGGTACGGCGCGGCGGACCGGGCGGGACGAGACGGCGGCGTACTTCCGGACCCGGCCGCACGGTTCGCAGTTGGGCGCGTGGGCCAGCGCGCAGTCGTCGGTGATCTCCTCGCGGGCCGAACTGGACGCCGCGTACGAGGAGTTGCACGCGCGCTATCCGGAGGGGGAGCAGGTGCCGGTGCCGCCGAACTGGGGTGGTTTCCGGGTGGTGCCGCAGAGCGTGGAGTTCTGGCAGGGGCGGTGGAACCGGCTGCACGACCGGCTGCGGTACGTGGCGGAGCCGGACGGGTCGTGGCGGGTGGAGCGGCTCAGTCCGTGACGCGGGTGGAGCGGCTCGGGCCGTGACGGGTCTCAGCCCAGTTTCTCGTCGAGCAGGGCCGCCCACTGGGCCACCACCTTGTCGCGGCGGCCGGTGTCGTCGGTGAGGAGGTTGGCGAGGCCGAGGCCGCGGGCCATGTCGAGGAGGCCCTGGACGGTTTCGCGGACGCCGGGGACGGTCTCGTCGGCGCGGAGGAGGTCGACGGCGATGCGGTGGGTCTCGCGGCCGACGCGGGCTTCGAGTTCGGTGACGCGGGAGCGGAGCTGCTCCTCGTTGGAGGCGGCGACCCAGAGGTGGAGGGCGGCGCGGAAGAGGGGGCCGGTGAAGAGGTCGACGACGGCGGCGACGACGGCCCGGCGGTCGGCGGTGCCCTCGGGGAAGAGGGCGCGCAGGGCGAGGGAGCGCTCCTCGGCGACGTACTCGACGGCGGCGGTGAACAGGTCCTCGCGGGTGCGGAAGTGGTGTTGTGCGGCGCCCCGGGAGACGCCGGCGCGTTCGGCGACGACGGAGACGGTGGAGCCGGCCCAGCCGTGTTCGGCGAGGCAGGCGACGGCGGCTTCCAGGAGGCGCTGACGGGTGACGCGGCTGCGGTCCTGCTTGGGGCCGCGCTCCACGACCGGACCTGTTTCCGTCATGCTCACAACACCCATCCCGGGTCCCGTCCTTCTAGGAACGCCGTCACGCCCTCGCGGGCGTCGGCGGAGGCGAACAGCCGGGTCGAGAGGCTGGTCAATTCACTCGCGTCCCGGTCGAAGTTCTCCAGCACCTTAGCCGTGAGCAGGCGTTTCGTCTCCGTCAGGGCCCTCGGTGAAGCGCGGCGCAGGCCGTCGAGGACGGGTTCGAGCAGGTCGTCGACATCGGCGCCGGCCATGGTGAGCACCCCGATGCGGGCGGCTTCGGCGGAGCCGAACCTCTCGCCGGTGAGGGAGTAGCGGGCGAGGGCGCGGGGATCGGTGGGCGGGCGGAGGGTGAGGGAGATGACGGCGGGCGCGACGCCGATGCGGACCTCGGTGAGGGCGAACCCGGCGTCCGGGCCGCCGGCGGCGATGTCGCAGGCGCCGAGCAGGCCGAGACCGCCCGCGCGGACCTGGCCGGTGACTCGGGCGACGACCGGTCTGGGCAGGTCGAGGATGTGGCGGAGCAGCGCGACCATGGCTTTCGGGTCGGGCGGGTCGCGCAGGTCGGCGCCCGCGCAGAACGTGTTCCCGGTGTGGGTGAGGACGACGGCGCGTACGTCGTCGTCCTCGCCGCACCGGGTGAGCGCGTCCGACAGGTCCCGCACCAGCGTCGCGGAGAGCGCGTTGCGGTTGGCCGGGGAGTCGAGCGTGAGGGTGGTGATGCCCCGGTGGTGGGCGCGGTGCACGGACGGTGCGGTGTCGGTCATAGGCGTTCCCTGAGTTCGCGGCGGAGGATCTTCCCGGAGGCCGCGCGGGGCACGTCGGCGATGAAGGTGACGTGGCGGACGCGTTTGTAGGGGGCGACGCGTTCGGCGACGTACATCATCACCTCGCCCTCGGAGAGGTCGTGCGCGGTGGGCCGGCGGACGACGAAGGCGTGCGGGACCTCGTTGCCGTCGTCGTCGTAGTGGCCGATGACGGCGGCGTCGGCGATGCCCGGGTGGGTGACGAGGAGGGCTTCGAGTTCGGCGGGGGCGACCTGGAAGCCCTTGTACTTGATGAGTTCCTTGACGCGGTCGACGACGTACAGCCAGCCGTCGGCGTCGACGTGGCCGATGTCGCCGGTGGCGAGCCAGCCGTCGGCGTCGATCATCTCGGCGGTGGCCTGGGGGCGGCCCAGGTAGCCCTTCATGACCTGGGGGCCGCGGATGACGATCTCGCCGGGTTCGCCGACGCCGAGCTCCTTGCCGGGGTCGTCGAGGGAGACGATCCGCATCTCGGTGCCGGCGATGAGTTTGCCGACGGTGCCGGGGGGCGCGGCGGCGGCCTGGGTGAGGGGGACCAGGTGGGAGCAGGGGGAGAGTTCGGTCATGCCGTAGCCCTGGACGACGGGCGGCAGGGAGAGGCGGGCGGAGCAGGCGGCGGCGAGCCGCGCGTCCAGGGGTGCGGCGGCGGAGAGGACGTGCCGGACCGTGGAGAGGTCGTAGCGTTCGGCGGCCGGGTGCTTGGCGAGGGCGAGGACGATCGGCGGGGCCACGTAGAGGTGGGTGATGCGGTGTTCGGCGATCGCCGCGAGGTAGCTCTCCAGGTCGAAGCGGGGCAGGACGACGACCGTGGCGCCGAGCCGCAGCGGGGCGTTCATCAGGGCGGTGAGCCCGTAGATGTGGAAGAACGGGAGCACGGCGAGGACGCGGTCGCCGGGGCCGGCCGGCATGACCGGTTCGAGCTGGGCGAGGTTGGTGGCGATGGACCGGTGGGTGAGCATGACGCCCTTGGGGACGCCGGTCGTGCCGGAGGAGTACGGCAGGGCCGCGAGGTCCGTCACCGGGTCGATGCCGACGGCCGGTTCGGGTGCGGCGGAGGCGAGCATGTCGATCAACGAGCGGTGGCCGGGGGCGCTGTCGCAGACGAAGATCTCCCGTATGCCGCCGACACGTTCGGCGGCGGCGCGGGCGGTCTCCAGGAGCGGTGAGACCGTGACGATCCAGCTCGCCCCGGAGTCCTGGAGCTGTTTGGCCAGCTCGCCGGGGGTGGCCAGCGGGTGCACGGTGGTGACGGTGGCGCCCGCGCGGGTGGCCGCGTAGAACGCCGTCGGGTAGGCGATCGTGTTGGGGCTGTGCAGGGCGAGGACGTCGCCCTTGCGGACGCCCGCCTCGGCGAACGCGGCCGCGAGGCGCCGGTGGAAGCGGTCCAGCTGTTCGTAGGTGAGGGTCGTGCCGTCGATGCCGTCGATCAGCGCGGGCAGGTCGCCGAACTCGGCGGCGCGGCCCAGGACGGCGTCGTGGATGGGGAGTTCGAGGGGTGGGACGTCTGCGTACTCGCTGCGGAACATGGTTCCTCCTCGTGCGCTCCGACTCCTGCGGCCGCGCTCAGGCTCCCGCTTGCCGCCCTCCGGCGACGCGTGGCGGCTCAGTACGACTTCGGCAGGCCCAGGGTCTGGTGGGAGACGTAGTTGAGAATCATCTCCCGGCTCACCGGCGCGATACGAGACACGCGCGCGGCCGTTATCAGCGAGGCCAGGCCGAACTCGGCCGTGAGGCCGTTGCCGCCGAGGGTGTGCACGGCCTGGTCGACGGCCCGCACGCACGCCTCGCCCGCCGCGTACTTGGCCATGTTGGCCGCCTCGCCGGCCGCCGCGTCGTCACCGGCGTCGTAGAGGTGGGCCGCCTTCTGCATCATCAGACGGGCCAGTTCGAGTTCGATGTGGGACTGGGCGAGGGGGTGGGCGATCGCCTGGTGGGCGCCGATGGGCTGCCCCCACACGGAGCGGTCGCGGGCGTACTCGACGGCTTTGCCGAGGGCGTACCTGGCCATGCCGATGGCGAAGGCGGCCGTCATGATCCGCTCGGGGTTGAGGCCGGCGAACAGCTGGAGGAGACCGGCGTTCTCGTCGCCGACCAGGGCGTCGGCGGGGAGCCGGATGTCGTCGAAGGTCAGCTCGAACTGCTTCTCGGCGGCCCGGAGTTCCATGTCGATCGGGCGGTAGTCGAAGCCGGGGGTGTCCGTGGGGACGATGAAGAGGCAGGGCTTGAGGGTGCCGGTGCGGGCGTCCTCGGTGCGGCCGACGATCAGGACGGCGTCCGCCCTGTCGACGCCGGAGATGAAGACCTTGCGGCCGGTCAGGAGCCAGTCGGCGCCGTCGCGGCGGGCCGTGGTGGTGATGCGGTGGCTGTTGGAGCCGGCGTCGGGTTCGGTGATGCCGAAGGCCATGAGGCGGGTGCCGTTCGCCAGCGCGGGGAGCCAGGTCCGCCGCTGGGCCTCGGTGCCGAAGCGGGCGATGACGGTGCCGCAGATGGCGGGCGACACGATCATCATGAGCAGGGGGCAGCCTGCGGCGCCCAACTCTTCGAGCACGATGGAGAGTTCCGCTATGCCGCCGCCTCCGCCCTCGTACTCCTCGGGCAGGTTGACGCCCAGGTAGCCGAGTTTCGCGGCTTCGGACCAGAGTTCGTCGGGGTGGCGGCCCTCTTTGTTGATCGTGGTGATGTAGTCGCGGCCGTAGCGTTTTCCGAGGGCGGAGACTGCGGCTCGTAGGGCTTTGTGTTCTTCGGATTCCAGGACGGGGGGCATTGGGGGCTCCTGAGGGGGAGGCGGTTCGGATGTCTGGAGACCGCGGGTGGGTCGTGGCTGGTCGCGCAGTTCCCCGCGCCCCTAAGTCGGCTGCACCACCGCGAGCAACACGCCGGGCTCCACCTGTTGACCAGGTACTACGTGCAGGGCCGTCAGGGTTCCCGTCGTCGGGGCCGTGATCTTGTGTTCCATCTTCATCGCCTCCAGCCACAGGAGGGGTTGGCCCGCCTGTACGGACGTGCCCTGTTTCAGGCCCTCCGCCACGCGGACGACCGTGCCCGGCATGGGGGCCAGGAGGGAGCCGGGGGCCTGTGAGGCGGTGGGGTCGGGGAAGCGGGGGAGGGCGGTGAGCGTCGTGGCGTTGACGTGGACGCGGTCGCCGTGCCGTGTCACCTCGAACTTGCGCCGGACGCCGTCCACTTCGAGGACGACCAGACGGGCGTCGGCGTGGACGACACGGACCCCGTCCGCCTCCATGCCGTTCCTGGTGTGCCGGTAGCGGACCTCGTGCTCCTCCCCCGCCGTCGCGTACCGCTTGACCTGGGGCTGGGAGGGCACGTTGCGCCAGCCGCCGAAGCGGGAGCGGGGGCCGTCGTGGGCGTCGGCCAGGGCGGCGGCCAGCGGGGCGCAGGGGTCGGGGGCCGGGGCGGTGAGGTCGGTCAGGTGGCGGTCGTAGAAGCCGGTGTCCATACGGGCCGAGGTGAACTCCGGGTGGCGCAGGGAGTTCACCAGCAGGGCGCGGTTCGTGGTCGGGCCGTGGAGTGTGGCCCGTTCCAGGGCGCCCGCCAGTCTGCGGATCGCCTCCGCCCGGGTGGGGGCGTGGGCGATCAGCTTGGCGAGCATGGGGTCGTAGTGGACGCCGATCGTGTCGCCGTCCTCGTAGCCGGTGTCCAGGCGGACGCCCTCGGGGACGGCCAGCCGGTGCAGGGTGCCGGTCTGCGGGGCCCACTCGCGGGCCGGATCCTCGGCGTACAGGCGGGCCTCGATCGCGTGGCCCCGCGCGCTCGGGGGTTCGGCGGGCAGGGCGTGGCCCTCGGCGACGCGGATCTGTTCGGCGACCAGGTCGAGGCCGAAGACGGCTTCGGTCACCGGGTGTTCGACCTGGAGGCGGGTGTTCATCTCCAGGAAGTGGGCCCGGCCCGCGGAGACCAGGAACTCGACGGTGCCCGCGCCGACGTAGGCGACGGCTCGGGCGGCGCGTACGGCCAGGGTGTGGAGTTCCTCGGTGAGTTCGTCGGACAGGGCGGGGGCCGGGGCCTCCTCGACGACCTTCTGGTGGCGGCGTTGGAGGGAGCAGTCGCGGGTACCCAGCGGCCAGACGGTGCCGTGGGTGTCGGCGAGGATCTGGACCTCGACGTGGCGGCCGTTCTCCAGGTACGGCTCGACGAAGACCTCGCCGTCGCCGAAGGCGCTCGCGGCCTCGGCGCGGGCGCTCTCCAGGGCGCCGTCCAGGTCGTCGAGGCGGCGTACGACGCGCATGCCGCGTCCGCCGCCGCCCGCCGCCGCCTTCACCAGGACCGGCAGGTCGTCCTCGGTGACCTCGCCCAGGGGTGCCAGGCCCATGAGCTCCTTGGCACGGGTCTTGGAGGCCATGGCCTCGATCGCCTCGGGGGGCGGGCCGATCCAGACGAGGCCCGCGTCCTGGACGGCTCGGGCGAAGTCCGGGTTCTCGGACAGGAAGCCGTAGCCGGGGTGGACGGCGTCGGCGCCGGCGGCGAGGGCCGCCTTCACGATGAGGTCGCCGCGCAGATAGGTGTCCGCGGGGGCCGCGCCCGGCAGCCGTACCGCCGCGTCGGCCACGCGCGCGTGGCGGGCGTCGTCGTCGGCGTCGGAGTGCACGGCGACCGTGCGGATGCCCAGCTCGGCGCAGGTGCGGAAGATCCGGCAGGCTATCTCGCCCCGGTTGGCCACGAGCACAGAGGTGATCACTGGTTCCCTCACATCCGGAAGACGCCGAAGCCACCGCGTGCGCCCTCGTAGGGCGCCGTGTGGATCGCGGACAGGCACAGGCCGAGGACGGTACGGGTGTCGCGGGGGTCGATGACCCCGTCGTCGTACAGCCGGCCGGACAGGAACATCGGGAGCGACTCGGATTCGATCTGCTGCTCCACCATCGCGCGCAGGGCGGCGTCGGCGTCCTCGTCGTACGGCTGCCCCTTGGCCGTCGCGGACTGCCGGGCCACGATCGACAGGACGCCCGCGAGCTGCTGGGGGCCCATCACGGCCGACTTGGCGCCGGGCCAGGCGAAGAGGAAGCGCGGGTCGAAGGCGCGGCCGCACATGCCGTAGTGGCCGGCGCCGTACGAGGCGCCCATGAGGACGGACAGGTGGGGCACCCGGCTGTTGCTCACGGCGTTGATCATCATCGCGCCGTGCTTGATGATGCCGCCCTGCTCGTACTCCTTGCCGACCATGTACCCGGTGGTGTTGTGCAGGAAGAGGAGCGGGATGTCGCGCTGGTTGGCGAGCTGGATGAACTGGGCCGCCTTCTGCGACTCCTCGCTGAACAGGACGCCCCGCGCGTTGGCGAGGATGCCGACCGGGTAGCCGTGGAGGGCGGCCCAGCCGGTGGTGAGACTGGTGCCGTAGAGGGGCTTGAACTCGTCGAAGTCGGAGGCGTCGACGATCCGGGCGATGACCTCGCGGGGGTCGAAGGGCACCTTCAGATCGCCGGGGACGATGCCGAGGAGTTCCTCCGGGTCGTACTTCGGTGGCGCGGCGGGGGCCGGATCGGCGTAGGCCTTGCGGTGGTTGAGGCGGGCGACGACCCGGCGGGCCTGGCGCAGGGCGTCCGGCTCGTCGACGGCGAAGTGGTCCGCGAGGCCCGACACGCGCGCGTGCATCTCGGCGCCGCCCAGCGACTCGTCGTCGCTCTCCTCGCCGGTGGCCATCTTCACCAGCGGCGGCCCGCCCAGGAACACCTTCGCCCGTTCCTTCACCATGATCACGTGGTCGGACATCCCGGGGACGTAGGCCCCGCCGGCGGTGGAGTTGCCGAAGACGACGGCGATGGTGGGGATTCCGGCGGCGGAGAGCCGTGTGAGGTCGCGGAAGATCGCGCCGCCGGGGATGAAGATCTCCTTCTGGGAGGGGAGATCGGCTCCGCCGGACTCCACCAGGCTGATGCAGGGCAGCCGGTTGGCGAGGGCGATGTCGTTGGCCCGGAGGGCCTTCTTCAGGCTCCACGGGTTGCTCGCGCCGCCGCGCACGGTCGGGTCGTTGGCGGTGATCAGGCACTCCACGCCCTCGACGACCCCGATGCCGGTGACGAGCGAGGCGCCGACCGTGTACTCGCTGCCCCAGGCGGCGAGCGGCGACAGTTCGAGGAAGGGCGTGTCGGGGTCCAGCAGCAGTTCGATGCGCTCACGGGCGAGGAGCTTGCCGCGCCCCCGGTGCCGGGCGACGTACTTCTCGCCGCCGCCGGCGAGGGCCTTCGCGTGCTCGGCGTCGAGGTCGGCGAGCCGGGCGAGCATGGCCTCGCGGTTCGCGGTGTGGTCGGGGGCGCCCGGGTCGAGGGCTGAGCTGAGGACGGTCACAGGAGGATCTCCGGTATGTCCAGGTGGCGGGAGCGCAGCCATTCGCCGAGGGCCTTGGCCTGGGGGTCGAAACGGGCTTGCGCGGCGACGCCCTCGCCGAGGATGCCGACGATCTCGAAGTTGAGGGCGCGGAGGTTGGGCAGCGCGTGCCGGGTGACCGGCAGACCGGCCGTCTCCGGCAGGAGGGCGCGGAGCCGGTCGGTGGTGAGGGTGTGGGCCAGCCACCGCCACGCGTCGTCCGTACGGGCCCACAGGCCGACGTTGGCGTTGCCGCCCTTGTCGCCGCTGCGGGCGCCGACGACGAGGCCGAGGGGCGCGCGGCGGGTGGGCAGCCCTGGTGGCAGGGGCTCCGGCAGGGGTGGCTCGTCGACGGGCCGCAGGACGAGGGTCTCGCCGGCCGGGGGCACGGGGAGCCGGCGGCCGTCGTGGAGGACGGCGAGGTGCTCCACGGTGTCCTGGCCGACGTGGGCCGTCTCGAACACCCCGTAGGGGGCGCCCTTTCCGGGTGGGGCCAGGACGTGGAAGCCGGGGTAGCTCGCGAGGGCCAGCTCCACGGCGGCTCCGCCGAGGGCCCGGCCGACGGCGCTCTGGTCCGGATCGCGGACGACGAGGCGGAGGAGGGCGCTGGCGGTCTCCTCGGTGCGGGCGTCGGGGTGGTCGGTGCGGGCCAGTTCCCAGTCCATCCGCGCCGGAGGGGACTTGGCGGCGGCGAGCGCGGTCTCCAGCTGATCGCGGACGAGAGCGGCCTTGCGTTCGATCTCCAGGCCCGTCAGTACGAAGGTGACCTCGTTGCGGAAGCCGCCGAGCCGGTTGAGGCCGACCTTGAGGGTCGGGGGCGGGGCCTCTCCGCGTACGCCCTCGACACGGACGCGGTCGGGGCCGTCCTGGGTGAGCGTGATCGTGTCGAGGCGGGCGGTGACGTCGGGGCCCGCGTACCGGGCGCCGCCCGTCTCGTAGAGGAGCTGCGCGGTGACCGTGCCGACGTCGACGAGGCCGCCGGTGCCGGGGTGCTTGGTGATCACGGCCGTGCCGTCGGCGTGGAGTTCGGCGAGCGGGAAGCCGGGGTGGCGCAGCGCGGCCTGGGTGGACTCGTGGAAGAAGGCGTAGTTGCCGCCGGTCGCCTGCGCCCCGCACTCCAGTACGTGCCCGGCGACGACGGCGCCCGCGAGGCGGTCGTACTCCCCGGGCCCCCATCCGAAGTGGGCGGCGGCGGGCCCGGTCACCAGGGCCGCGTCCGTCACCCGGCCGGTGACCACGATGTCGGCGCCCTCCCGCAGACAGGCCGCGATGCCGAAGCCGCCGAGGTAGGCGTGAGCGGCGAGGGTGCCGGGGTGGCGTGGGGTCAGGTCGTCGCCCTCGACGTGCGCGACCCGGGCGGGGATGCCGAGCCGTCCCGCCAACTCGCGTACGGCGTCGGCGAGTCCGGCGGGGTTGAGGCCGCCGGCGTTGGCGACGATCCGCACGCCGCGCTCGTGCGCGAGCCCCAGGCACTCCTCCAACTGGCGCAGGAACGTGCGGGCGTACCCTCCGGCGGGGTCCTTCAGGCGGTCGCGGCCGAGGATGAGCATGGTCAGCTCGGCCAGGTAGTCGCCGGTGAGGACGTCGAGTTCGCCGCCGGTGAGCATCTCGCGCATGGCGTCGAAGCGGTCGCCGTAGAAGCCGGAGGCGTTGCCTATGCGGAGGGCGTCCGCCGTCACGGGGTGGCTCCCTTCGCGGTGCGCCCGGTGCCCGGCGGGCCCGCGAAGGCCTGGGCGATGTCCAGCCAGCGGTCGGCGTCGGAGCCTTCGGTGTGCAGGGCGAGATCGGCGCGGTGGGCGCGCTGGGTGACCAGGAGACAGAAGTCGAGGGCGGGGCCGGTGACGCGGTCGGTCGCGTCCTGAGGGCCGTACGTCCACATCTCCCCGGCGGGGCTGGTGAGTTCGACGCGGAACTCCTCGAAGGGCGGGGTCAGCCCGTGCACCCCGAAGGCGAAGTCGCGGGTGCGGATGCCGAGTCGGGTGATGTGCCGGAGGCGGTCGCCGGGGGCGGTCCGGGGGACGCCCAGCGCGTCGGCGATGTCCAGACCGTGGGCCCAGGTCTCCATGAGGCGGGCGGTCGCCATGGAGGCGGTGGACATGGGCGGGCCGTACCAGGGGAACCGCGCGCCCTCGGGTGCCGCGCGCAGGGCGGCCTCCAGGGCCTCGCGACCGGCCCGCCAGTCCGCGAGCAGTTCCGCGGGCGGCTTCCCTGCCCCGTCCTCGGCGCCCCTGTCCACGAAGTCCCCGGGCGCGGTCAGCGCGCTCTCGACCTCACGGGCGAAGGCGGCCTGGTCGGTCACCGCCAGCACGGACGAGTGGTCCGTCCAGGCGAGGTGCGCGATCTGGTGGGCGACGGTCCAGCCGGGCGCGGGCGTCGCGAGCGCCCACTCCTCCGGGCTCAACTCGGCTACCAGCAGGTCGAGTTCGTCGCTCTCGGCACGGAGATCGTCGATCACGGGCGTGGGGTCGGCCATGGGGGGAGCATGGCAGCGGACACGGAAACAAGCAAGCGTGATTGTATTTTTGGCGGGCACCCGAGTAAGCGGCAAAATGAGTTACGGGCCTGACTTAGTCCATTGCTTTGCACTATCTAGTCCTCCATACTGAACGAAGTCCCGTCGCCTCGCTCGCCTCTCCGCTCCTCTGGACGGTCTCCGTGACACTCCCCCGCGCTGAACAGTCCGCGCCCGCCGCCCCGGCCACGCCTCCGGCCGACCTCGTCCCCGGCGGCCCCCGCGCGCGCGGCCTGGGCTCCCTCGGGCCCGTGGGGCTCGTGCTGGCCGGTGGCATATCGGTGCAGTTCGGCGGGGCGCTGGCGGTGACGCTGATGCCGCGCGCCGGGGCGCTCGGGGTGGTGACGCTGCGGCTGGCGGTGGCCGCGCTGGTGATGCTCGTGATCTGCCGGCCCCGGTGGCGTGGGCACTCGCGTACCGACTGGGGGACGGTGATCGTCTTCGGCGTCACCATGGCCGCGATGAACGGCCTCTTCTACCAGGCGGTCGCCCGTATCCCCCTCGGCCTCGCCGTCACCCTGGAGGTGCTCGGCCCGCTGGCGCTCTCCGTCCTCGCGTCCCGGCGGGCGGTCAACGTGGTGTGGGCCGGGCTGGCGCTCTGCGGCGTCTTCCTGCTCGGGAAGGGCGGAGGAGTCGGCGGGCTCGACCCGCTGGGCATCGCCTTCGCCCTCGCCGCCGGGCTGGCGTGGGCCCTGTACATCGTCTTCAGCGCGCGTACGGGGCGGCGGTTCCCGCAGGCCGACGGGCTGGCGTTGGCCATGGCCGTCGCGGCGGTGCTGTTCCTGCCGCTGGGGATCGTCGAATCGGGGGGCCGACTCGTCGATCCGACGACACTCGCCCTGGGCGCCGCCGTCGCCGTGCTCTCCTCCGTCCTCCCCTACACCCTCGAACTCCTCGCCCTGCGCCGCCTGCCCGCCTCCACCTTCGCGATCCTCATGAGCCTGGAGCCCGCGATCGCCGCCACCGCCGGTTTCGTCATCCTCGACCAGGCCCTGACCACCGTCGAGGCCCTCGCGATCGCCCTGGTCATCGGGGCGAGCATGGGGGCGGTGCGGACACAGGTGGGACGGGGGAAGGCAGGGAGTTCGGGAAGTGCGCGGGGTGCGGGGTGAGCTCAAGGTCGATGAGTCCGCACCGTCCGTCGCGCTCGACGGCCACGGAGGGCGGATCGGGCGCTGCTGTATAACCGGCCTGTGATCTACCACGTCGTATCCCTGGCCGCCTGGAACGCCCGACCCGACCAGCCGTACGCCCCCGCCTCGCTCCCGGAGGACGGTTTCGTGCACTGTTCGCCGGACGAGGCGACGACCCTGGCCGTCGTCAACGCCTTCTACCGGGACGTGTCCGAGCCGCTGCACGTGCTCGTCCTCGACGAGGCACGGCTGACCGCGCGGGTGGAGTTCGAGGCCGCGGCTCCCGCTCCGCCGCCGGGTGTCGGCGAGGACGTCCGATTCCCCCATGTGTTCGGGCCCCTCGACCGCGATGCCCTCGTGCGGATCCTGGAGATCCGCTGGGACGGGGACGGCCGCGCGGTGGGGCTGGCGGAGACCCAGGGCTCCTAGGGACGCGGGCTAGGAGCCCTCTACGTCCCCTACCCCCTACGCCCCCGTGCGTCGGCGCCGGTTCACGGGTCCCGATCGCCGCCCCCCACCCGCTGCTCCACGCGCTGCTCCACCCGCTCCTCTGCCGCTGCCAGGCCCTCCGCCAGCACCTCCGCCAGGTGCAACCCCCGCCTTCCCGCCAGCTGCTCCAGCTGGGTCCGGCAGGAGAAGCCGTCCGCCAGGACGAGCGCGTCGTCGGGCGCGTCCCGGACCGCCGGGAGGAGTTGCTCCTCGGCGCAGGCCACGGAGACGTCGTAGTGGCCCTTCTCGAAGCCGAAGTTGCCGGCCAGACCGCAGCAGCCGCCGCTGAGGGCGCCGGTGAGGCCGGCGGCGGCGCGGAGGCGGCGGTCAGGGGCGTCGCCCAGTACCGCGTGCTGGTGGCAGTGGGTCTGGCCGACGACCGGGCGGTCGACGGCGGGTGGGGTCCAGTGCGGGGCATGGCGTTCGAGCGCCTCCGCGAAGGTGATGACCGAGGCGGCGAGCTTGTGTGCCCGGGGGTCGTCGGGGAGGAGTTCGGGCAGGTCGGAGCGGAGCGTCGCCGCACAGCTCGGTTCGAGGACGACGACGGGGAGGGGAGGCGGGGCGAGGTCCGGGTCCTCGTCCAGCAGCCGTTGCGGGATCGGGCTCAGGAAGACGTCGAGGATGTCGAGCGTGCGGCGCAGCACCGCGCGGGCCCGGTCGAGCTGGCCCGTCGAGATGTACGTCAGCCCGCAGCAGACCCGGCCCGTCCGCATCGCGAACAGAGTCCGGGTGAGGCGCGGTTGGGTGAGGGCGACCTCCTCGCCTGCCTCGGCCCGGAGCGCCCACGACGGCTTCCGCTTCATCCACAGCGTCGGCGGCACGATCACATGGAGCCCGGCCGCCTCCAGCACCTTCAGCGCCGCCTGCCCGACGGACGGCGAGAGGTACTCCGTGAAGGTGTCCGTCCACAGGAGCACGGTCGTGGGCGACTCGTGGTCCCCACCCTCGCGGTCCTCGTCCTCGCCGTCGGCCTCGACATCCGCCTCGAAGTCCACGTCGGCGCCCGTCTCGGCGAGCGCCTCGGCCGGTTCCGCCGGGCCGAGGGGACGGCCCCGGACGTCCCACTCCCGCTGCTGCCGGAAGCCCGAACCGCCGAACAGACCCTCGACGGCCGCCTCCTCCCCCACCTCCGGGAACCCGGCCTCCTCCGCGGCCGCCTCCTCCCGCCGCGCCTCCTCCTTCAGCATCCGGTGGTACCACCGCGTGAACGGCACCCTCGCCGGCCGGGGCAGCTCCCGCTCCTCCGCGATCCCGCCCAGCCGTCTGGCGAGCGCGGCCAAGGGGCGTACCCCGGCGAGGAAGCCGACGAGTCCGGCCGTGCGCGTACGGGCCACCAGGCGGAGCCACAGCG
Organism: Streptomyces gottesmaniae; assembly: GCF_031845845.1. Taxonomy (NCBI): domain Bacteria; kingdom Bacillati; phylum Actinomycetota; class Actinomycetes; order Kitasatosporales; family Streptomycetaceae; genus Streptomyces; species Streptomyces gottesmaniae. The sequence continues at coordinate 77,939 of NZ_JAVRFJ010000036.1, read as the reverse complement.
GCAGCCACCCCATCGCGTAGTGGGCGGCCGGGCGGCGGCGCCCCGCGTAGTGGTGGTGGAGGAACTCCGCCTTGTACGTGGCCATGTCGACGCCGACCGGGCAGTCCGAGCGGCAGCCCTTGCAGGAGAGGCAGAGGTCGAGGGCGTCCCGCACCTCGGGTGAGCGCCAGCCGTCGGTGACGACCTCGCCGGCCAGCATCTCGTGCAGCAGACGGGCCCGGCCCCGGGTGGAGTGCTCCTCCTCCCCGGTGGCGCGGTAGGAGGGGCACATGACGGCTCCGGAGGCCGGACCCACCTCGGTCGTACGGCACTTCGCGACGCCCACGCAGCGTCGTACCGCCGCGGAGAAGTCACCGCCGTCGCCCGGGTACGCGAACTCCACCGGCACGGGCGTGCGCGGGAGGACCGCGAAGCGGAGGTTGGTGTCCAGGGGTGCGGGGCGGACGAGCATGCCGGGGTTCAGGAGGTCGTCGGGGTCCCAGACGCCCTTCACCTGCTCGAAGAGCCGGACCATCTCGGTGCCGTACATCGTCGGCAGGAGTTCCGCGCGGGCCTGGCCGTCGCCGTGTTCGCCGGAGAGGGAGCCGCCGTGCGAGGTGACCAGTTCGGCCAGTTCCTCGGAGAAGCGGCGGAAGCGGCCGATGCCCTTCGGGGTCAGGAGGTCGAAGTCGATGCGGACGTGGATGCAGCCGTCGCCGAAGTGGCCGTAGGGCGTGCCGCGCAGGTCGTGGGCGCGCAGCAGGCCCCGGAAGTCGCGCAGGTACGCGCCCAGTCGGGCCGGCGGCACCGCGCAGTCCTCCCAGCCCGGCCACGCCTCGCTCCCGTCCGGCATCCGGGTGGCCGTACCGCTCGCGTCCTCCCGGATGCGCCAGAGCGCGCGCTGCGCGGCGGGGTCCGTGACCACGAGCGCGTCGGTGGCCTCGGCCGCGCGGACCAGGACGTCGGCGCGGGCCCGTGCCTCGGCGGGGGTGTCACCCCCCGCCTCCACGAACAGCCAGGCCCCGCCCGGCGGGAGGCCTCCGCTCACCCCCGGCGGGACGAGGTCCGCCGCCATGCCCTCCACCGTCAGCGGGCCTAGGGGCAGCAGGCCGGGGGCCGCCTCGGCCGCCGCGCTCTCGTCGGCGTACGCCAGGACGGCGAGGGCACGCGCGCGGGGCGCCTCGACGAGCCGTACGACCGCTTCCGTGAGCACTCCGAGCGTGCCCTCGGAGCCGCAGAAGGAGCGGGCCACGTCCGCGCCGTTCTCCGGGAGGAGGGCGTCCAGGGCGTACCCGGAGATCCGGCGGGGGAGGTCGGGGAAGCCGGTGCGCAGGCGCGCCAACTCCCGATCCACCAGCGGGCGCAGGCCCTCCGGGGCGCCGGACCAGCCCTGGGCCAGTCTCCGTACCTCTCCGCTTCCGCCGATCACCGACAGCTCGCGCACGCTGTCCGCCGTGGTGCCCCAGGCGACCGAGTGCGAGCCGCAGGAGTTGTTGCCGATCATGCCGCCGAGGGTGCAGCGGCTGTGGGTGGAGGGGTCGGGGCCGAAGCGGAGGCCGTGCGGGGCGGCGGCCTCCTGGAGGCGGTCCAGGACCAGGCCGGGCTGGACGACCGCCGTGCGCGCCTCGGGGTCCAGGGAGACCAGCCGGTTCAGGTGACGGGTGAAATCCAGGACGACGCCCGTGCCCGTGGCCTGCCCGGCGATCGACGTGCCACCGCCGCGCGCGACGACCGGGACGCCGTGGTCGCGGCAGACGGACAGGACGGCCGCCACGTCGTCCGCGTCCCGGGGCGCGACCACGCCCAGCGGCACCCGCCGGTAGTTGGACGCGTCCATCGTCGTCAGGGCGCGTGCGGTCGCGTCGAACGCGGTCTCGCCGCGCACGCCCGCCGCCCGCAGCGCGGCCGACAGCGCGGCCCGCGACTCCGCCGCGTCCGCGTCCGCGTCACCTGCCGCCTGCCGCGCGCGCACGGCACCGCGGCGGCCCGTCGTGCCCCCGATCTCCGTCATGCGTTCCAGGATGCACCCGACCACTGACAGTGACGACGTGCGACCCCCAGGGTGATCGTCCGGTCCGTGGACAGGCGGCGCGCCGCTCACCGGGCACGTTGGCCGGATTACGTGGAGCTAACCGGAAACCGGCCAACCGCCGTCACGAACTCCCATATAGTGACGCCCAATTGAGCACCAGACGTCGCTTCTCGTTCAGGGACCGACCGAGTTACCGACTCCAGGAACCGACTGCGTTACCGGGTTCAGAACCGACCGAGGACACCCGCCGATGACCGCGCCCAGCCCCCCACGCCCGCCGGGCGAACGCCCCGCCCTGCGCTCAGTCCTTCCGTTACCGCTGGTGACCGCCGTGCTCTCCGCGACCGCCGTCGGCGCGGTCGTCGCGCCGGCGCCGCCGGACGCACGGATACCCCTCGCGGCCGGCGCGGGCGCGGCCGCGCTGCTGCTGACGCTGGTCGTCGCGGTCGCCGTGCACGCGCGCGTGTCGGTGCGGCTGCTGCGCCGGCGGCTGGACGCGGTCGCCCGGGACACGGGTCTGCTGCTCCAGGAACGGGCCAGAACGGCCGAGGAGCACGCCCAGGAACGCGGTCGGCTGACCGAGGAGTTCGTCCAGGAACGGGCCAGGATCGCGACCGAGTTCGCACGGGAACGGGTGCGGCTGGCCACGGAGGCCGAGCGTGAGCGCGAGCGGCTGTCCGACGAGCGGGACCGTACGGCGGAGGAGACCACGCAGGAGCGGTCCCTGCTGGCCGAGCGCGCCGAGCGGGCCGAGAGCGACCGCGCCGCCCTCCTCGCCGTGACGGCCAACGTGGCCGGCCGGATGCAGGCCCTCGCCACCGGCACCCTCGCCGATCTGCGGGCCATGGAGGAACGTCACGCCGACGAGGACGTCCTCGCCGACCTGCTCCACCTCGACCACCGCACCGCCCAGGCGGGCCGGCTCGCCGACTCCGTCGCCGTCCTCGCGGGCGCCCGCTCGGGCCGCCGCTGGGCACGGCCCATCCCCATGGAGTCGATCCTGCGGGGCGCGATGGGCCGGATCGGCGCCTACCGCCGGGTGCGGCTGCACTCCTCCAGCGAGGCCGCCGTCGCCGGTCACGCCGCCGAGGGCGTCATGCACGCGCTCGCCGAACTCCTCGACAACGCGGCCAACTTCTCGCCGCCGACCGCCGAGGTCCATGTGTACGTCGAGGAGGTCCCGGCCGGCGCGATCATCTCCGTGGAGGACTCCGGGCTGGTCATGAGCGACATCCAGCTCCGCCGGGCCGAACGCGCCGTGTCGGGCGAGGTGGCCGACCTCGCGAGCCTCTCCGGCACGCGTCTCGGCCTCGCGGTCGTCGGCCGCCTCGCCCGCAAGCACGGGCTGAAGATCTCCTTCCGGCCGTCCGCGCGCGGCGGCACAGGCGTCCTGATGCTCATCCCGCAGGACGTCCTGGCGAGCACGATCCCCACGACCACCTCTCCCGCGTCGACGTCCTTCCCGGGGGCCGCGCCCGTCCAGCCGCCGCCGTACGCGGGCGTACGCGCCCCGCACGACCTGGACTCCGAGCCGACGCCCAGGCACGAGTTCCCGCCGGAGGCTCCCGCCCCGCCGGCCGCCGACCCCGTGGCCGACGCCCTGATCGACTCCCTGTCCGGCTTCCGGCGAACGCCTTCGGCTCCGCCGACGGGCACGACGGCCGACGCGCCGACGGGCTCTCCCGCGTACGGCACGCCCTACACCTCGTCGTTCAGCTCCGAATTCGGCTCCGGCGGCCCGACGTTCGACACCACCCACGCCGACGGGTACGCCTACGCGCCCGGCCCGCACCTCGACGCCGGGGCCGAAGCTCCGGCCACCCCCGACGAGGCCGCCGCCAGGACCGCCGCCGACACCACCGCCCCCGCCCCTTCCGACGCCCTCCCCCGGCGTCGGCGCGGCCGGTCCCTCGCGGAGGCGGAGGCACGCACCAGGGCGCAGGCCGCCGACGTCGAGGCCCGTCCGGAGCGCGTCTCCCGGCCCGCCGAGGACGCCGGCACCGGCGCGGTCCGCTTCAGCAGCTTCCGCCGCGCGGTGCGGGGCACGGGCGGGCTGGACCAGGCGTTCGTCCAGGGGACGGCCACGGGGGACGACGACTCCACAGGGATGCGGGGCCCGTCGACGTCACCGGACCAGGCCGCCGCCGTGGACCGGCACACGCACCCGGGCGCCGCCGTGGACCGGTACGTGCCCCCGGCCGGGCCTCCCGCACCGGAGGCACCGGAGGCCGCCCTGGAACCCGTACGGGACGCCGCTGCGCCCGCCGAGGCCGTACCGCAGCCCGAGTTGGAGCCCGTACGGGAGCCGCAGTGGGGGGCCGTAGGGGGAACCGCGTGGGAACCCGGACCGGAACCGGAGGCCGAACCCGTGGGGAAGCCGGCCTGGGCGCCCGGGCCCGTGCCGGAGGCCGGATGGGAGCCCGAGCCCGCGCGAGGGCTCGCGTGGCAGCCGGAGGCCGCGAAGCAGGCCGCGTGGGAGGCGGAGGCCGCCGCCGAACTTCCGTGGGCACCCGACCCCGCGGGTGAGGCGAAGTGGGAGCTCGACCCGGTACGGGAACCGGCCTGGGAGCCCGTACGGGACACCCGCCCCACGCCGGACGAGGACACCGCCCCCACCCCTGACCCGGCGCCCTTCCCCTCCTACGTGGACCCGGCCACGGACCCCTCCGGGTACGCGCAGCCGGCCCCGTACACGGATCCGGCCCCGGAGGCGTACGCGCAGCCCACCCCCGACCCCGACCCGTACGGGACGTCCGACCCGTACGCGGATCCGACCCCCGGTCCGGCCGGAGAGCCGCCCCGGACCCCGGCCCCCCGCTCGCACCCCCACCTGGAAGGCGACCACACCCCATGACCGGCACCGGCTCCACCGCCGACGACAGGCTCACCTGGCTCATGGAGGGGTTGCTGGAACGCACTCCGGGCGCCCGGCACGCGCTCGTCCTCTCCCGGGACGGCCTGAAACTGTGCCGCACGCCCGAACTCTCCGTCGACCAGGCCGACCAGCTGGCCGCGATCGCCGCCGGCATCCAGTCGCTGTCCCACGGGGCGTCCATCCAGTTCGGTGACGGCAGCGGAGGCGTACGGTCGGCGATGGCGGAGTTCTACGGCGGGGTCCTGTTCATCGTGGAGGCGGGCGAGGGCGCGCATCTGGCCCTGGTGACGGACGAGGAGGCGGACGCCGGGCTCGTCGGGCACAACATGAGCGAGCTGATCGAACAGCTGGGCGAACACCTGAGCGCACGGCCCCGCCATCCGACGAGCACGGCCGCCCGTGGCACCGCGGACACGACGACGACCGTGGCCACGGCCACGGCTCTGGCGCCCCGTACGTCATGAGCCGGCCCGGCAGGGACGATCTGCCCGACCGGCTGTACACGCTCACCGGGGGCCGCAGTCGGTCCGCGCCCGGAACACCGTTCGACCTGGTGACCCTGGTCGTCGCGGAGAGCCAGCCGACACCGGGCATGCAGTCGGAACATGTGACGATCCTGCGGCTGACGGAGCGGCCGACGGCGGTGGTGGAGATCGCCGCCGAACTGCGACTGCCGGTGAGCATCACCAAGGTGCTGCTCTCCGACCTCCTCACGGCGGGCCGGGTCAGTGCCCGACATCCGAACCAGGCCACGCTGGTCGATCTGGACATTCTGGAGCAGGTGCTAGTTGGACTTCGCAACCTCTGAGAACGGCGACGGGCACTCCGTATCCGGCTCCACGCCCGCACCCGTTCCTCTCTTCGGTGCGCGTTTCCGGGCCGAACCCGCCGCCCTGTACCGGGAGTTGAGGCGGGACCACGGAGAGGTCGTGCCCGTGCTGCTGGACGGGGACGTACCGGCGTGGCTGGTGCTCGGCTACCGCGAGCTGCACCAGGTGACGAGCGATCCCGAGTTGTTCAGCCGGGACTCCGCGCTGTGGAACCAGTGGCCGCGCGTCCCGGCCGACTGGCCGCTGCTGCCCGTGATCAGCCCGGAGCAGCCGTCGGTCCTCGGCACGGTCGGCGAGCGGCACCGGCAGCGTGCCGCGCTGATCGAGGAGGCGTGGGAGGCGGTCGATCCGCTGGAACTGCGCGGTCATGTCGAGCGGTTCGCCGACGAGTTGATCGACGTGGTGTGCGGGGTGGGGGCGGCCGACCTGGTGGGGCAGTTCGCGGCGCCGCTGCCCGCGCGGGTCCTGGCGTTCCTGTTCGGCTTCCGGGAGGAGCACGCCCCCGGGCTGGTGGCGGCGCTGAACGACATCCTCGACGGCCAGGACCGGGCGATGGCGGCCGAGGAGTATCTGCGGACGGCGATGACCCGGCTGGTGGCGGAGCGCCGGCAGCGGCCCGGCGACGACGTGGTCTCGCGGCTCCTGGCGAACGCGCGTGCGTACGAGGTGACGGTGGAGGAGGTGACGCACGATGTGATGGTGATGCTGGCGGTGGGGCATCAGCCGACGGCCGACTGGATCGGCAACTCCCTGCGGCTGATGCTGACGGACGACCGTTTCGCGGCGTCGCTCTTCGGTGGGCGCAGCAGTGTGGCCGAGGCCATGAACGAGGTGTTGTGGGAGGACGCGCCCATCCAGAACGCGGCCGGGCGCTGGACCACCCGGGACACCCGGCTCGGCGGCCGTGTCCTCCGTGCGGGTGACCTGGTCCTGCTGGGCCTGCAGGGGGCCAACTCCGACCCGCGCGTCCGTACCCACGGCTCCGCCCTGACGGGTGGCAACAACGCCCACTTCTCCTTCGGCCACGGCGACCACCGGTGTCCGTTCCCGGCCCAGGAGAGCGCCGAGGTCATCGCCCGGACGGGGATCGAGGTCCTGCTGGACCGGCTCCCGGACCTGGACCTCGCGGTGCCGGCGGATGCTCTGACGCGTCGGCCGTCGCCGTGGCTGCGGGGGTTGGTGGGGTTGCCGGTGCGGTTCTCGCCGGGGGCGGCCCGCGGCGCCTGAGCGCGGGTCCGGTGGGGCTGGTCGCGCAGTTCCCCGCGCCCCTTATGGGCCTATGGCCCATTCGGGCCGAAAAGCAGAGGGCGCAGCCCCTGCTTTTCAGGGGCGCGGGGAACTGCGCGAGAAGCCCCCACCGGACCCGCACCCGCCAACGAACCCCGAACCCCCGAGCTCCTGGGCGCCCAACCCCCGTCTCACCCGACGGACGACGTTTCGCCCGCGTTTCGTGGAGCCGATAGGCTCGCGGTCGTGGCTGATATCCAGATCCCCGCTGACATCAAGCCCGCCGACGGACGTTTCGGCGCGGGCCCCTCCAAGGTGCGGACGGAGGCGCTGGACGCCCTGGCCGCGACCGGTACCTCCCTGCTCGGCACCTCCCACCGCCAGGCCCCGGTGAAGAACCTGGTCGGCCAGGTCCGCGCGGGCATCAGCGAGCTGTTCTCCCTCCCCGAGGGCTACGAGGTCATCCTCGGCAACGGCGGCTCCACGGCGTTCTGGGACGTCGCGACGCACGGTCTCATCGAGAACAAGAGCCAGCACCTGACCTTCGGCGAGTTCAGCTCGAAGTTCGCCAAGGCCGCGAAGCTCGCCCCCTGGCTCGCCGAGCCGACGGTCGTCTCCTCCGACCCCGGCACCCACCCGGAGCCGACCGCCGAGGCGGGCGTCGACGTCTACGCCTTCACCCACAACGAGACCTCCACCGGTGTCGCCGCCCCGCTGAACCGCGTGGCCGGCGCCGACGAGGGCGCCCTCGTCCTGGTCGACGCCACGTCCGGCGCCGGCGGCCTGCCCGTCGACATCGCCGAGACGGACGTCTACTACTTCGCCCCGCAGAAGTCCTTCGCCTCCGACGGCGGCCTGTGGATCGGCGTCTTCTCCCCGGCCGCCATCGAGCGCGCCGAGCGGATCCACGCCTCGGGCCGTCACGTCCCGGAGTTCTTCAGCCTCCCCACGGCGATCGACAACTCCCGCAAGAACCAGACGTACAACACCCCGGCCCTCGCCACCCTCTTCCTGCTCAACCAGCAGCTGGAGTGGATCAACGGCCAGGGCGGTCTGAGCTGGTCCACGGCCCGCACCAAGGACTCCTCGACCCGGCTGTACACCTGGGCGGAGGAGAGCAAGTACGCGAGCCCCTTCGTCACCGACCCGGCCAAGCGGTCCCAGGTCATCGGCACGATCGACTTCTCCGACGAGATCGACGCCGCCGCCGTCGCCAAGGTCCTGCGCGCCAACGGCATCGTCGACACCGAGCCCTACCGCAAGCTCGGCCGCAACCAGCTCCGCGTCGCCATGTTCCCGGCGATCGACCCGGCGGACGTCGAGGCCCTCACGAAGTGCGTCGACTACGTGATCGAGAAGCTCTGATCACACCCGTACGACAGCGAAGGGCGCCCGGTGGAAACACCGGGCGCCCTTCTCGTCACCGTACGAGGTGACGCTCGGCCGGACGGATCAGCCGCGGAAGCCGAGGATGCCGTGCAGGGTGTCACCGCTGGTGGCGGCGGTTCCCGGGGCCGTGCTCAGCGTCGACCGGGCCGACGCCTCCTGGGCGGCCGCCGGCTTCGGGTCGGGCAGCTTCTTGCAGGTGGCGTCGACCTTGCCCTTGCCGCGCGGCACCTTGCCGTTGGTGAGGTAGGTGGCCAGGTACTTGTCGAGGCAGCTGTTGCCGCTCAGCGAGATGCCGTGGTTGCCGCCGCCCTGCTCGACGACCAGGCTGGAGTTCTTGAGCAGCTTGTGGACGGTGAGACCGCCCTGGTACGGGGTGGCCGCGTCGTCCGTCGCCTGGAACAGCAGCGTCGGGGGCAGCTTGGAGTTGGCGACGTTCACCGGCTTCAGCGACTTGGTCGGCCAGAACGCGCACGGCGCGTTGTACCAGGCGTTGTTCCAGGTCATGAAGGGCGCCTTCTTGTAGACCGCCCAGTTGTCCTTCTGCCACTTCTTCCAGTCGCGCGGCCAGGACGCGTCACGGCACTGCACCGAGGTGTAGACGCTGTAGCCGTTGTCACCGGAGGAGTCGACGGCGGCGAAGTTCTGGTACGCCTCGACCAGCGGGTCGGCGTTCTTGTCGCCCACGTAGGCGGCGAACGCCTCGGCGAGGAAGGGCCAGTAGCCGTTGTAGTAGCCGCCGGGGAGGAAGGTGTCCTCCAGCTCGGAGGCGCCCACCTTCACCGAGCCGCCGACCGGCTTCTTGGCGAGGGCGGCACGCATGGCGTACCACTTCGCCTCGATCTTCTTCGGGTCGGTGCCCAGCTTGTACGTGGCGTTGTTCTTGGCGACCCACGTCATGAACGCCTTGTGGCGCTTGTCGAAGGCGTAGTCCTGGTCGAGGTTGTCCTCGTACCAGACACCGGTCGGGTCCACGATCGAGTCGAGCACCAGGCGCCGGACGCGCTCGGGGTAGAGCTTGGCGTAGACGGCGCCGAGGTAGGTGCCGTACGAGTAGCCGAAGTAGTTGATCTTCTTCGCGCCGAGGGCCTTGCGGATCGAGTCCAGGTCCTTCACGGCGCTGATCGTGTTGATGTAGGGCAGGACGTCCTTGTGCTTCGTGCCGCAGGCCTTGGCGAAGTCCTTGGCCCGCTTGAGGTTGGCCTTCTCTATCGCGGCCGTGCTGGGCACGGAGTCCGGGCGCACCGGGTTGAAGTAACCGGGCTTGCAGTTCAGGGCGGGCTTGCTGGCGCCGACGCCGCGCGGGTCGAAGCCGATGACGTCGTACTGGGCCGCGACCTTCTTCGGCAGCGACGAGGCGACGTATCCGGCCAGCGTCAGACCGCTGCCGCCGGGGCCGCCCGGGTTGACCAGCAGCGGGCCCTGGTACGTCTTCGAGGTGTGCGGCACGCGGGACAGCGCCAGCGTGATCTTCTTCCCGCTGGGCTTCGCGTAGTCGAGCGGCACCTTCACCGACGCGCACTGCAGCGTCGGGTAGTCGTCCGTGGCGCACTTCTTCCAGGCGACCTTCGCGGCGGCGGCCTGGACGGTGTTCGCGGCGGACGACCCGCTCGCGTTGGCGGGCACGGCGCTGATGGTCCCGGCCAGGACGACGCCGGCGCCGCACAGCACGGCTGCGCTTCTTCTCATGGAGTTCTCTCGCAACGGGTGAGGGGGGTTCACGGGCCGCGGGTACGCGGCCCGTGCGGCATGGTTCCCGAAGATCACACCCCGCAAGAACTCATTCGACCAAGACTTGACCGAATTGAGTCATTGCTTACTCTCAAATACCTCACAGAAAGGGGCAGTTGCTCAGATCCGGGACACGCCCCTCACATGACGGGGCCTTCGGGACGCGCTCCCGGAACGCCCCCCTCACGACGCCGTGCAGCTCACGCTCGGCACACCCCCGCCCCCGGGCGCGCCCCCGAAGCCGAGGCTCGCCGAACCGCCCGCCGCGAGTGCCCCGTTGTGGGCCGCGTTGGTCGCGGTGACCGTCGCCCCGCTCTGGGTGTACGAGGCGTTCCACATGTTCGTCACCCGCTGGGAGCCGGGCCAGCTCCAGGTCACCTTCCACGAACCGATCGCGGTCGTACCGGTGTTGGTGACCTTCACCTCGGCGTTGAAGCCGCTGCCCCAGTCGCTGCTGACGGTGTAGGCGGCGGCGCAGGCGGGCGTCCCGCCGCCCGGGTCGCCGGGATCCTCCGGGTCACCGGGGTCGGTGCCACCGCCCGGCGGGAAGCCCGGTGCCTTGATGCTCGTCAGGTAGCCGTCCTTGACCGTGTCCACCGTCTGCCAGTCGTCCTTCAGGATGCCGCCCGTGTCACCGGAGTTGGGGTTCCAGGACCAGAAGGTCCAGTGGAAGGAGTCCGAGCCGTGGGCGGAGGTCGAGCGCAGATACGTCACCAGGGCCGCCAGCCAGCGCTGGTCGATCGTGGACTGCAGCGTCGTACCGAACTCGCCGACCCACACCGGCGCGATGTTCTGCTTGAAGATGTAGCCCCAGTACTTGTCCCAGATGCCCGGCATGTTGGCCGGGAAGGACGGGTCACTGAACCAGCTCTGCTGGGCGACGCTCGTGGCGTAGTCGTGGGCCGAGTACACCACCCGGTTCGGCACGTCCAGTTGTACGGGGTACTGGGCCACGCCCATCAGGTTGCCGCCCCACCAGCCCGAGACCCCGTCGAACGTCTGGACGCCCTCGACGAGGATCAGCAGCTCGGGGTTGACGGACAGGACCGCGTTCCCGGCGCGCTGGGCGGCCAGCCGCCAGTCCCTGGCCGTGTCGCCGCAGCCCCAGCAGGCGGGATCGTGGGGCTCGTTGTGCAGGTCGATGCCGACGACCGTCGGGTTGCCCTTGTAGCGGGTGGCCAGGGCCTTGAGGTTGGTGATCCATGTCGTCTCGGGGACGGCCGAGGTGTACCAGAGGGCCGACTGGCCCGCCGCGTCCGGACGGTGCCGGTCCAGGATGATCTTCAGGCCGGTTTGACCGGCGTACGCGACGATCTTGTCCAGCACCTGGAGCGAGGTCAGGCCCTGGAGGTCGGCGTTCTTGCCGTCGGAGTGGTTGACGCTGTCCGGCATGGTGCCGGGCTTGAGGATGTCGTCGCTGTAGGGCATGCGGATGGTGTTGTAGCCCAGCGACTTCATCTGGTCGATCATGCTCTTGTAGTCGCGGGCCCACAGGCCGTGGGTGACGTGGTTGGCGGTCTCGAAACCGAACCAGTTGACGCCGGCGATACGGACGGGCTGCCCGCTCGCGTCCAGGATCTGCCGGCCGCTGGTGCGCCAGTACCCGGCACCGGCCTCGGCCGCGGCGGCCTTCTCGGCCGAACCTGCCGAACCTGCCGAACCGGCCGCCGCGTGGGCGCCGCCGGTCAGGGGCAGCGCGAGCACGGCGGCGACCGCGCACAGGGCGCCCAGGGTTCTCCGTAAGCTGCGGAACATATCGCTGCTTCCTCCTCGGGAGGCGCGGGGCCGGAACAGGATGGGAGCGCTCCCATCACCCGCACCTCCCATGGAAGACAGGTCACATGGACACGTCAAGGCGTCCGGCGCCACCTGGTACACCGGACGCCCCGCGCGGCTTGTCGTCTTGTGGTCCGCCGAACGTCACCGGCTCAGCTTCTGGAACCTCCGCACCGCCAGCGGCAGGAAGACCAGCGTCAGCACCACCGGCCACACGCCGGCCATCAGCAGCGCGTTCTCCTCGATCCAGGAGTCACCGCCGCCGACCGGAGTGCCGAACAGGTCGCGGGTGGCGGCGGCCGTGGAGGAGATCGGGTTCCAGGCGGCGATCCAGCCCAGCCAGTCGGGCATCAGCTGCGGCGCGACGAAGATGCTGGAGATCATGGTCAGCGGGAAGGCGACCGCGAAGAGACCGCCCGCCGCCTCCGGGTTGGGAACCAGCAGGCCCAGCCAGACGCCGATCCAGATGAGCGCGAAGCGGAGCCAGAGCAGCAGACCGAACGCGGCCAGGAAGCCCAGCCCTGCGTCCGGCCGCCAGCCCATCGCGAGGGCCGTCAGCATCATGATGGCCAACTCGGCGCAGGCGACGAGGAGATCGGTCACTCCCCGCCCCGCGACGACCGCCGACGGCGCCATCGGCATGGAGCGGAACCGGTCGATGACACCCTTGGTGGAGTCGTAGACCACGAGGGTCGCCGTGTTGATGAACCCGAAGGCCATCGTCATCACGAACATCCCCGGCATCAGGAAGTCCCGGTAGTCCCCGCCGCCGGGCACCTGCATGGCACTGCCGAAGACATAGCCGTAGAGGAGGACGGAGAGGATCGGGAAGCCCAACTGCCAGGCGATGTTCACCGGTTGGCGCCGGTAGTGGGTGAGGCCGCGGCGGACGATGTTCCAGACGTCGGACAACACCCAGTACATGCGGCCGCGCGCGTTCGACACCTCAAGGTCGACGGCGCTCGTGACGACGGTACTCGCGGCCACGGTCTTCGGATCGACTGTCTTCGGATCGACGGCGGTCATGCGGCGGCCCCCTTGTCGTTCTCGTCGGTCTTCTCCGTGCGGTGGCCCGTCAGCCGCAGGAACACGTCGTCCAGGCTGGGCCTGCGCAGGCCGATGTCCTCGACCCGCACGCCCTCGTCCTGGAGGGTGCGGGCCACCTCGGTGAGGGCCGAGACGCGGTCGGCCACGGGCGCGTGAACACGCAACTCCGCCTCGTCCGACTCCGGTTCGCCGTCCGAGACCCGGGCGACGACCTTCACCGCGCGCGGGATGTCGGCGCGCTCGGCGACGACGACCTCGATACGGTCGCCGCCGACCGTGCTCTTCAGCCCGTCCGGGGTGTCGTCCGCGATGGCCCGCCCCTGGTCGATGACGGTGATGCGCGAGGCGAGCCTGTCGGCCTCCTCCAGATACTGCGTGGTGAGCAGCACGGTCGTACCGCCGGCCACCAACGCCCGCACGGAATCCCAGACTTCACCCCGGCTGCGCGGATCGAGGCCGGTCGTCGGCTCGTCGAGGAAGAGGACGGACGGGGCGAGGATCATCGACGCGGCGAGGTCGAGCCGACGCCGCATACCGCCGCTGTACTTGCCGACGCCCCGGTCGGCGGCGTCGGTGAGGTCGAACCGGTCGAGCAGCTCGACCGCGCGCAGCTTCGCCCGCTTCCCGCCGAGGTGGAACAGCCGGCCGAACATCTCCAGGTTCTGCCGACCGGTCAGCACCTCGTCCACGGCGGCGTACTGACCCGTGAGGCCGATACGGGCCCGCACCTCGCGCGGGTGCCGCGCCACGTCGAGGCCGGCCACCGTCGCCCGGCCGCCGTCCAGGCGCAGCAGCGTGGAGAGGATGCGTACCGCGGTGGTCTTGCCCGCACCGTTCGGGCCGAGAAGGCCGTGCACCGAGCCCTCGCGGACCGTGAGGTCGAAGCCGTCGAGCGCGCGTTTCTCCCCGTACCGCTTCTCCAGACCCTCCGCCCGGACCGCGTATCCGTCACCCATGAGTCCCCCTTCCGAAAAGAACTGGGTACACCGTACCCGATTACGCGTACGACGTACCCAGTTTTTTCGCGAGGACCTAGACTCGGCCCCATGACAAGGGGCAAGAGCGGTACGGCGGCCGGTACGGCGGGCAGCGCCGCGGGCGGTACGGAGACCAGCGGGAGCGGCGACATCGTCCGCACCCAGCAACTGCTCTGGGACACCGGCCCGCGCCCCAGTCGCGGCCCGAAGCCGGGGCTCACCCTGGACCGGATCGTGGAGGCGGCCGTCCAGGTCGCCGACGCGGAAGGGCTGCACGCCCTCTCGATGCGCCGGGTCGCCACCGAACTCGGCACCGGGACCATGTCCCTGTACCGCTACCTCCCCGGCAAGGCCGAACTGCTGGACCTGATGCTCGACCGCGTCCAGCGGCCCTCCGAGAATCCCGCCGACCTCGGCGACGGCGGCTGGCGCTCGGCCCTGGAGGCCATGGGCCGCGCCACCCTTGCCCTCTACCGCCGCCACCCCTGGCTCCTCCAGGTCAACCAGTCCCGCCCGGTCCTCGGGCCGAGCGCGCTCGACGGCATGGAGAAGGTGCTCTCCCGCATCAAGTCCATGGGGCTGACCGACCCCGAACTGATCTCCGCCGTCATCGCCGTGGACGGTTATGTCGTCGGCGCCGCCCGCACCCAGCTCTACGCGCAGGAGGCGGAACTCCGCACCGGCCTCACCGACGTGGAGTTCTGGCAGGCCCAGGCGCCCGTCCTCGAAGAGCTCATGCTCTCCGGCCGCTACCCCGTCCTCGCCGGCCTCTCCGAGGACGCCTTCGGCACGGACTTCGACCACTTCGAGTTCGGACTGCAGCGCATCCTGGACGGACTGGAGGTGTTCGTGACCCGCCGCCGCGAGGGCGGGGAGGCCGGAGGCGAAGAGGCCGGAACCAGGGACCCCGCAGACGGGTAGGCGGGCGGCTCAGGCCGACGGGCGGCGCAGCAGCCGCCGGAAGCCCCAGACGACGACGACCGCGCCGGCCACGCCGAGCGCGCCGACCTTGAAGGTCGAGCTGGTGCCCTCGCCGTCGGCCTCGGCCGCGCCGGAGCCGCCCCCGTCGGAGGAGGACGAGCCGGAGCCACCGCTCCCGGAGCCGCCGCCGGGCACGTCCCGTGCGACGACCGAGCTGCCGGACCCCTCGCTGCCGTACATGACCTTCGAGCCGTCGGTGCGGAAGGTCACCGACTCCCCCTGCCGCTGCAGGGGCACGCTCAGCCGCTCGACCTTCTCGATCTTGCCGCCGTTCCAGTCGTAGAGGATGCCGCCGAAGTACGCCCGCAGGGCGAGCTGCTTGCCGTCCGGCGAGAACGCGCCGTCCGTGACCTCCAGGTCGGGGACGGACGCGACCTTCTTGAACACGTTGGTGCCGGAGGCGGACAGCTCCGCGGGGCCCTCGTACAGCGACCCGCCCGCCTCGTTCTTGTCGGCGATGTAGACCCGCCCGGTCTTCGGATGCACCATCAGCGCCTCCGCGTCCCGCGCCCCGTCCTCGTACTTCACGACGTACTGCGTGGCCTTGAGCGTCTGGTCCTTCAGCTCCTTCGGCTCCGGCAGCTCGTAGATCCACACGTACGCCCAGGTGCCGCCGAGGTTGTCGCCGATGTCGCCGACGTAGAGCTTGTCGCCGGGGCCCATCGAGATCGCCTCGACGTCCCTCGGGGTGCCCACGCCCGTCAGCGTGACCGTGGCGACCGTCTCGCCCGTCCCGCTGTCGACGGCGTAGAGGAACGCCCCGTCGTCGCTGTCGTTGTGGGTCCAGTAGACCCCCGGGTGCTGACGCGAGGCGGCGAGACCGCTCGACTCGGTGATCCGCGGGTCCTGCATCGTGAAGCCGTCGTCGGCGGCGACCGCGGGCGCGGCCGGGAGAGCGGCGAGCAGGATCGCGGCGAGACCGGCGAGGCCGGTACGGGCCGCGCGGAACCTGCGGAACCGGCGGAGGGGGTGAGGGCGGTTGAGGGGGCGACGGCGCATGGGCCCAAGCCTGCCATCTCGCTCCGCCGAGTGGAGTGGGGGAGCGCCGTGCGCGGTGGGGCGGCTGGGCGAGGCCCACGTGGCGGGGTTCACAGAGCTCTTCTCCGTCGAGAGGTCGTACCCGCCGGTAGCGATCGTTCATGATGAGCGGATGCTCAGGTTCATGCCCGTAGGCGACTCCATGACGATCGGCAGCGCGGGCGAACACACATGGCGCTACCGGCTCTGGCAGCACCTGCGCACGGCGTACGACGGCCCCTTCGCGATCGTCGGGCCGCGCGAGACGCTCTACGACAAGGCGACGGACGCCCCGACGTCGTACGAGTACGCCGACACCGACCCGTGCTTCCCCCGCGCCCACCTCGCGGGCTGGGGCGAGGGGTGGCTCCACATGGCCCCGCTGATCGCCGACGCGGTCCGCAGGCACCGGGCCGACGTCCTCCTGGTCTCCCTCGGCCTCATCGACCTGGGCTTCTACACCAACGCCGAGCAGACCGCCGAGAACGCCCGCCGCTTCGTCGAGGCCGCCCGCGAGGCCGCCCCGCACATCCGCATGGTCCTCCTGCCGGTCACCCCCAACGTCCGCGCCGAGTCCGACGCCCCCTTCGCCGCCCAGGTCGCCCGCTTCAACGAACTCCTCGCCAAGACGGCCGCCGACCTCGACGAACCCCGCTCCCCGCTCCTGCTGGCGTCCCCGCCCCCGTCGTACGACATCCACCGGGACACCTACGACGGCACCCACCCCAACGCCTCCGGCGAGCACAAGATCGCGGCGGCCTTCGCGAACGCGATGCACGAGGCGTGGGGGCTCGGAGGCCCGTACGAGCAGGCGTAGCCTCCGTACCCCTTTCATCCGTCGTGTCCTCGTCACCGTGCGTATCGTTGTACCGCGCGGCCGTCCTCGTTCGAGGGGCGGCCGGGGAGGAGCGCCACGATGACCGTCCTTGAAGACAGGATCGCGATGGCCGAGAGCGACAACACGCGCCAGCTCGACGAGATGTTCGAGCGGCTCGAGAAGATGCCCGTCCCCGAGGGATACAAGGTCGAGATCGTCGAGGGGACCATCTACATGTCGCCGCAGCGGGACATCCACTGGCAGACGATTCGCAAGATCATCTGGGCGTTGGAGGATCACTTCGGGCGGGAGACGACGGTGTTCTCGGACGTCCGAATCGACTTCCCCGGCCGCCAGAACGGGCTCGCCCCGGACGTGGCCAAGTTGCGCGACGACGCCGAGAAGGGCCCAGAGGGCCGCTGGCGCCACGAGGACGTCGACTTCATCGCCGAGGTCATCTCCCAGGACACCGCCAGGAACGACTACGGCCCCAAGAAGACCGCGTACGCACTCGCCGAGGTCCCCGTCTATCTGATCGCCGACCCCTACGTGGGCAAGTGCCGGCTGTTCACCCAGCCCAAGGACGGCGACTACGTCAGTGACCTGTCCATCACCTACGGCGGCGACGTCGACATGACCACCACCCTCCTCGGCCTGGTCCTGCCGACCGCCGACTTCCCCCGAGGCTGACGCCGCCGCACACGGCCACCCGGCCCGGGCGATCCCCACTTGATCGGCGGCCCCCCGCCCACTTGGATGTCCCGGTCGGACGCGGCGGCGACGGATGCGGGGCGGGGCGAATGACACGGGGCGGCGGTGGGCTGGGGCGGGAGTTCCGGTGGCTGTGGGCGGCGTACGCGGTCAGCGCGTTCGGGACCCGGCTGTCGTTCGACGCGCTGCCCCTGATCGCGGTGCTGGTCCTGCACGTCGGCCCCACGGAGGTCTCCGCGCTGGCGGCCACCGGTCTGGCGGTGGGCGCGGCCGTGGCCGTACCGCTCGGCCCCTGGGTGGAGTTCCGCCCCAAGCGCCCGGTGATGATCACGATGGACCTGGTCCGCTGCGCGACCCTGCTGTCCGTCCCCGTCGCCTACGCCCTGGACCTGCTCACCTTCCCTCAACTCCTCCTGGTCTCCGCGGTCGTCGCCGTGGCCGACATCACCTTCACCGCGGCGAGCGGTGCCTGTCTGAAGTTCCTGGTCCCCCCGGAGCACCTCGTGTCCGCCAACGGCCGCTTCGAGGCGACGACCTGGACGACGACCATGCTCGGCCCGCCCCTCGGCGGCGCCGCGATGGGCCTCTTCGGCCCGGTCGTCACCGTGCTCATCGACGCCGGCAGCTACCTCCTGTCGGCAGCGGGCATCCGGGCGATCGGCGGCAAGGAGCCCCGGCCGACCCGACCGGACCCGACCACGAAACCGGCCGCGGGCAGCACTCCCCGGTTCCGCGCCGGGGATCTCCTCGACGGCTGGCGGTACATCCTCCGCGACCGTGCCCTGCGTCCCCTCTTCCTCAACTCCGTCCTGGTCAACGCCCTGATCATGGCGCCGGCGCCGCTGCTGGTCATCCTGATGGTGGGCCAACTCGGCTTCGCGCCCTGGCAGTACGGCCTCGCCTTCGCCGTCCCGTGCGTCGGCGGCCTGATCGGTTCCCGTCTCTCCGGCCCTCTCGTCGCCCGTTACGGCCAGGACAGGGTCGTCCGGGTCGCCGGAACCCTGCGGGCGTGCTGGCCGCTCGGGCTGGCCTTCATCGGCGCGGGCCCGGCCGGCCTCGTCCTCGTCATGGTCGTCGAGTTCGGCCTGATCATCTGCATCGGCGTCTTCAACCCCGTACTGGCCACGCGGCGCCTCACCCGGACCCCGCCGGACCGCGTCGCCCGCACCCTCACCGCCTGGTCCGTCACCGGCAAGCTCACCACAGCCGCCATGACGGCCCTCTGGGGCCTCCTCGCCGCCGTCACCACTCCGCGCACCGCGATCGCCACAGCCGGCCTGCTCCTCCTGACGACCCCCCTGCTCCTCCTCACCCCCCGCCGCCGTCCCGAGCCGCCCCTCGCCCCCGCCCCGAACGACGACCAGGACCCACAGCCCCTCGCGACGAACTGACGCCCACAGCCCCTCGCGAAGTACCGACACCGACCGTGGCCACGCACGAAGGCCCGGCGTCATGGCCGCCGGGCCCACGAAGGAAACGGTGTGACGGTCAGAACATCGTGTTGTCGTTCGCCGACGTCTCCGGCACGTCCTGGAGCGCGTCCCAGTGTTCGACGATCTTGCCGTTCCGCACCCGGAACAGGTCGACGACGGCCTGGCCGCGTTCGCCCGGGGCGTTGACGTAGTGGCTGTGGACGGCGACGAGGTCGCCCTCGGCGACGACGCGCTTGCGTGTGACGGTGAGGGAGGGGAACTGCTGGAAGTAGCCGCCCAGGCCGGCCCTGACCCCGGCCACGCCGTCGGGGATGTTCGGATTGTGCTGGTGGTACTCGGGGCCCCAGTACCGGTCGAGCGCCGAGAGGTCCTTGCGCACCAGCAGCCGGTCGAAGGCCTTGGTCACCAGCTTCTCGTTGAAGGAGGTCAGCCAGGCCGGCCCCGGCACGGCGGTGCGCGGACGGCTGACGGTGGAGAACATGTCGTTGCCGTTGGCGGAGGACTCCGGCACCTCCTGCCCCACGTCCCAGTGCTCCGCGATCAGCCCGCCCTGGAACCGGAAGATGTCGAAGACGGCGGAGCCCCGGCTGCCGGGCGTGAGCACGACGTTGGAGTGGACGAGGACGAGGTCGCCCTGGGAGATGACCCGCTTGATGTCGTAGGCGGCGTCCGGGAACTGCTGCCCCACGGCCGCCGCGAGCCCCTTCAGCGTCTCGGCCCCGTCCGGCGCGAAGGGATTGTGCTGGATGTAGTCCGGCCGCACGTAACGGTCGACGACCGCCGTGTCCCCGTCCTCGAACACCCCCTTCAGCACCCGTACGGCCACGGACTTCTGCTGGGCGAGCCGCGCGGCGTCCCCGTGCGGGGCCCGCTCCGCGACGGCGGCGGGCGGGGCCGCGGCGGCCGGTACGACGGCGAGGGTCGACGTCAGCGCGACGGCCGCGAGGACGGCGACGAGCGTGCGTCGGGCAGGCGTGGTGGGGGTCACGATGCTCCCATCTGGAGGCTCATCTTGAAAGTTCAAGCGTTTGCTTACGAAAGGAAAGCACTAACCTTCAGTTAGCGCAAGGTCCTTCCGCTTGCCTAGAGCGCACTCCACCGCCTTGGCTGGACGGTCATGAGGTACACACAACTCGGACGCACGGGACTCAAGGTCAGCCGACTGGTCCTCGGCACGATGAACTTCGGTCCGCAGACGGACGAAGCGGACAGCCACGCGATCATGGACGCGGCGCTGGACGCCGGAGTCAACTTCTTCGACACCGCGAACGTGTACGGCTGGGGCGAGAACAAGGGCCGCACCGAGAGCATCATCGGCAACTGGTTCGCGAAGGGCGGCGACCGCCGCGACAAGGTCGTCCTCGCGACCAAGGTGTACGGCAACATGGCGGCCTCGGCCGACGCCTGGCCCAACCACGACAAGCTCTCCGCGCTGAACATCCGGCGGGCCGTGGACGCCAGCCTCAAGCGCCTGCGCACGGACCACATCGACGTCTACCAGTTCCACCACATCGACCGGGCCACGCCCTTCGAGGAGATCTGGCAGGCCGTCGACGTGCTCGTGCGGCAGGGCAAGATCCTGTACGCCGGCTCGTCCAACTTCCCCGGCTACAAGATCGCCCAGGCCAACGAGATCGCCGCCCGCCGGGGCGGCACCATCGGCCTCGTCAGCGAACAGTGCCTCTACAACCTCGCCGAGCGCCGCGCCGAGATGGAGGTCATCCCGGCCGCGCAGGAGTACGGCCTCGGCGTCATCCCCTGGTCGCCGCTGCACGGCGGGCTGCTCGGCGGCGTCATCAGGAAGGAGGCCGAGGGCGGTCGCCGCTCCTCCGGCCGCGCCGCCGACGCCCTCGCGGACAGCGGCGTACGCGCCCAGGTCCAGGCGTACGAGGACCTGCTCGACAAGCACGGCGTCGAACCGGGCGAGGCCGCCCTCGCCTGGCTCCTCACCCGCCCCGGCGTCACCGGCCCGATCGTCGGCCCCCGGACGGCCCAGCAGCTCGACTCCGCGATCCGCGCGTCCGAGCTGACCCTGAGCGAGGAGCTCCTGAGCGCCCTGGACGAGATCTTCCCGGGCCCGGGGCCGTCCCCGGAGGCCTTCGCCTGGTGACCGCCGGCCGCCCCTGCCCTTGAGGGGCGCGGGGAACTGCGCGACCAGGCCGCACCGGGACGCGCGTCAGTCAAGGTCCGCAGTTCCCCGACGGCGCCGGAGCGCGGCGGTCACTTACCGAGCGCCGCCGCCACAGCCACCACGGCGAACATCAGCGCGAGCACACCGGCCATGATCCGGTTACGGGTCTTCGGGTCCACCCCCCGAGCCTAACCGGCGGCCCGAACGGTCATCCGGCCGCCCCGAGCCCCCACCGCGCCACCGCCTCGTACCGCGGCTGCTCCCCCGCCACCCCGGACGTCGGCAGATCGCTGCGCACCAACGCCAGCTCGGACACCGTCCACGGACTCCCGGCGAAGGCGTCGAGCACGGCGACGTGCGGCCGTACGTCGAGATCCACCCGGCTGCGGGCCACGGTCAGATGGGGCGTGTACCGGCGATGCTCCCCCATCGGCACCCCGGCCTTCCGCGCGGCCGCCTCCGCCCGGTCGGCCAGCATCCGCAGCGCGCCGACGTCCCCCTCGGCCCCCGCCCACAGCGCCCGCCCGTGCCCGAACCGGCCGCCGCCGCGCACCGCCAGCCGGAACGGCTCGCTCCGGCCCGCGGCACGCTCCAGCCGCCGCGACAGCTCCGGGACGACGTCCTCCTCGACCTCCCCGTAGAAGGCGAGCGTGAAGTGCCAGCCGGGCGGCCCGGTCCACCGCAACCGGTCCGCACCGGGCAGCCGTTTCAACTCCCCGACCACCAGGCCGAGTTCGTCGACCACCTCATCGGGCGGCAACACCGCGGCGAACAGCCGCACGGTACTCGTCGTACGCATGAGTGCCACCCTTCCAGCCCTAGGCGGCGCTCGTCACGGACACCGTCTGCTCCTCGGGCCTTTCTCCAGCCTGCTCCGCGTGGTCCGCGGCGGCTCGCCGGGCGGGCACGAAGCGGACGCGTGGGTGCCCGCGCCTCCACGCCACCGACAGCCGCATCCCCCCGGCCCTGACGAGGACCAGCGTGACGACGACCGTGGCGACCGTGGCGACGACACCGCCGGCGACGAAGCCGAGCCGGGCGCCGTACGCGTCGGTGACCCAGCCGGCGATCGGCGCGCCCAGCGGCGTACCGCCGAGGAAGACCATCATGTAGAGGGCCATGACGCGGCCGCGCATCGCGGGGTCGGTGTTCATCTGGAGGGCCGTGTTGGCGGTGACGTTCACCGTCAGGCCGAACATCCCTATCGGGACCATCAGCAGGGCGAAGATCCAGTACGCGGGTGCCAGCGCCGCCACGATCTCCAGCAGCCCGAAGGCGAGCGCCCCACCGAGCAGCACGCGCAGCCTGGCGGTGCCCCGGCGGGCCGCGAGCAGGGCGCCGGCGACGGAGCCGACCGCCATCAGCGTGTTGAAGAGGCTGTACGCGCCGGCGTCCGCGTGGAACACGTCGTCCGCGTAGGCCGAGAGCCAGACGGGGAAGTTGAAGCCGAAGGTGCCGATGAAGCCCACGAGGACGATGGGCCACAGCAGTTCGGGGCGTCCGGCCACATAGCGCAGGCCCTCGCGGAGCTGGCCCTTGGCGCGGGGGGCGCGGCGGACGGGATGCAGGTCGCGGGTCCGCATCAGCAGCAGGCCGATGATGGGGGCGACGAAGGAGAGGCCGTTGTAGAGGAAGGCCCAGCCCGTGCCGACGGTGGTGATCAGCACACCGGCGACGGCGGGGCCGACGAGACGGGCCGACTGGAAGTTCGCCGAGTTGAGGCTGACCGCGTTCTGCAGCTGGTCCGGCCCGACCATCTCGGACACGAACGACTGCCGGGCCGGGTTGTCGACGACCGTGGCCATACCCACGGCGAAGGCGGCCACGTACACGTGCCACACCTGTACCTGGTCCGAGAGCGTCAGCGCGGCCAGCGCCAGCCCCGTCACCGCCATCGACGTCTGCGTCACGAACAGCAGGCGCCGCTTGGGGAACCGGTCGACGAGCACGCCGCCGTACAGCCCGAACAGCAGCATCGGCAGGAACTGGAGCGCCATCGTCACACCGACGGCCGTCGACGACCCCGTCAGGCTCAGCACCAGCCAGTCCTGCGCGATGCGCTGCATCCACGTGCCGATGTTCGACACGACCTGCCCGACGAAGAACAGCCGGTAGTTCCGCACCCGCAACGACCGGAACATGGAGGCCCGCGAGGCCTCGACCGCGCCGGCCGGGGAACCGCCGGGCTCGGAGCCATGCGCCACCGGGTGGCGAGCGGGCGGGATGGTGGGCGTGGTGGGCGCGGTAGGTGAGCCGGAGTTCCCCGGTGTTTCGCTCTTGTGCACCTGGCCGGTGGTATCCGGCGGGGCCTCCGGTACGGCGGGGGTGGGCCGGGGCTCGTGGGTGGGCGGGGGTGCGGGGACGGAAGGTGTTCCGGGGCCCGTACTCAAAGGGGCTCGCCTCCTTGCGTGAAACGCGTGTACGTCGTGGGGTTGCGTGAGCCTCACCGCTCCTGTTCTGTCTGCTGGCTTTCGGGTCGGCCCATGC
Organism: Streptomyces gottesmaniae; assembly: GCF_031845845.1. Taxonomy (NCBI): domain Bacteria; kingdom Bacillati; phylum Actinomycetota; class Actinomycetes; order Kitasatosporales; family Streptomycetaceae; genus Streptomyces; species Streptomyces gottesmaniae. The sequence goes on along the minus strand of NZ_JAVRFJ010000036.1, from coordinate 54,502 downwards.
CCGACCCCGGACGGCGCACGGGCTGTATGCCGGGGCGCACCGGCGGCTGCACCGGCGCGCCGCCCACGAAGGCGGCGCATCCGACGGCCGGTCCCGGGATCAGACGGCCGGTCCCGGGATCAGAGGTGCGCGAGCTTCTCCAGCACCGGCGCGGCGGTCCGGAGCGCGGCCCACTCCTCCTCGCCGAGTCCCTCGACCAGGGACGTGAGGAAGGCGTTGCGCTTGCGCCGGCTCTCCTCCAACATCGCCTCGGCCCGCTCGGTCTGGGTGACCACCTTCTGCCGCCGGTCCTCGGGGTGCGGCTCCAGCTTCACCAGCCCCTTGCTCTCCAGCAGGGCGACGATCCGGGTCATCGACGGCGGCTGCACATGCTCCTTGCGGGCCAGCTCACCGGGGGTGGCCGTACCGCAACGGGCGAGCGTGCCGAGCACCGACATCTCGGTCGGGCTCAGCGACTCGTCGACCCGCTGGTGCTTGAGCCGACGGGACAGGCGCATCACGGCGGAGCGGAGGGCGTTCACAGCGGCCTCGTCGTCGCCATGGTTCAGGTCAGGCATGTTCTTTAGCCTAACTCATTACTCTCCCTAAAGACCACTGAAACTCCACAGCCGTGCCCGTGAGCCCCGCCACTCACGCCGATCCACGCCCCGGATCACTCATATGAGTGACTAGTACGCAGAACATGACACGACCGGCCAGAGCGCACCTGACCCTCGTACACATGGGGACCACTGTGCTCAGCCTGCGGATAGACGAGGAGCTGCTCGAACGGCTCCGGACCCACGCGGCGAAAAGGGGAATGAGCGTCCAGGACTACGTGATCGGGACGCTCATTCGGGACGACTTCGACGAGCGGTTCCAGACCGCCGTCGACGAGACGGAGAAGTTCTACGGGGTGACCTGAGGGCTGATGTGACCTGAGGGCCGGGGCGACGTGGGGGACCGAGGGCCGGGGAGGCGGGGTCAGCCGCAGCGGCCGCGCCCGCTCACGTCAGACCCAGCGCCGGCATCAGGTAGTAGAAGAGGAAGACCGCCGACACCGCGTACATCGCGACCGGAACGTCGCGACCGCGCCCCGCGGCCAGCCGCAGCACGACGAAGGTGATGAAGCCCATGCCGATGCCGTTGGTGATCGAGTAGGTGAACGGCATCATCACCATCGTCACGAAGGCCGGGATCGCGATCGTGTAGTCGGCCCAGTCGATCTCGCGGACGGAGTTCGCGAGGATCAGGAACCCGACCGCGAGCAGCGCCGGAGTGGCCGCCTGGGAGGGGACCATGGTGGCGACCGGGGTGAGGAACAGCGCGACGGCGAACAGGCCACCGGTGACCACGTTCGCGAAGCCGGTGCGCGCGCCCTCGCCCACGCCCGCCGTCGACTCCACGAAGCAGGTCGTGGCGGACGAGGAGCTGGCACCACCGGCCGCGACGGCGATGCCGTCGACGAAGAGCACCTTGTTGATGCCCGGCATCTGACCGTCCGCGTCGGTCAGCTTGGCCTCGTCGCCGACGCCCATGATCGTGCCCATCGCGTCGAAGAAGCACGACAGCAGGACCGTGAAGACGAAGAGGACGCCGGTCAACAGGCCGACCTTGTCGAAGCCGCCGAAGAGACTGACCTCGCCGAGCAGCCCGAAGTCGGGGGTCGCGACCGGGCTGCCGGGCCACTGCGGGGTGGTCAGGCCCCAGGAACCGGCAGGAAGCTTCGCGACGGCCTCGACGACCACCGCGAGCAGCGTCATCGCGACGATCGAGATGAGGATCGCGCCCGGCACCTTGCGCACGATCAGCGCGAGCGTCAGCAGCGCGCCGAGGGCGAAGACGAGCACCGGCCACCCGTTGAGGTGCCCGTCCGCGCCGAGCTGGAGCGGCACGGTCGTCCTGGCGATGTCCGGGACACGGGTGACGAAGCCGGCGTCGACCAGCCCGATCAGCATGATGAACAGGCCGATACCGATGGAGATGCCCTTGCGCAGGCCCAGCGGCACCGCGTTCATGACGCGCTCCCGCAGGCCCGTCGCCACCAGCAGCATCACGATGAAACCGGCCAGCACCACCATGCCCATCGCGTCCGGCCACGACATGCGCGGCGCGAGCTGGAGGGCGACGACCGTGTTCACGCCGAGCCCCGCCGCCAGCGCGATGGGCACATTGCCGATGACGCCCATGAGGAGGGTGGTGAAGGCGGCGGTGACCGCGGTGGCGGTGACCAGCTGGCCGTAGTCCAGCTGATGCCCGTACATGTCCTTCGCGCTGCTCAGGATGATCGGGTTGAGCACGATGATGTACGCCATCGCGAAGAAGGTGGCGAACCCGCCCCGGATCTCACGCGACAGTGTGCTGCCGCGCTCCGTGATCCTGAAGTAGCGGTCGAAGGAGCCCTGCGGGGACATACGAGACCTCATCCCCAACAGACCTTCAGGCTTGTTGGAGTTTTCTACGAACGGAAGTGGCCAGTCAGAAACCGTTTCAGTATGAACATACATTGCGGTCGAAGCCATCTCCGCGCGTAGACCCCGGCGCCTCGTAAGCTGTGCCCATGGCGAAGTGGACCCCCAAGCACGAGGCACCGGAGCCCCTGGAAGGGCCCATCGTGCCGACCATCATCGGCGGCACGATCCTGTGGCTCGTCCTCTTCGTCGTCCAGCTCCCCTTCTACGGCTGGTACGAGGACCACGGGCACACCTGGTGGGTGTGGACCTGCCTGGCGGGCGGCGGACTCGGCTTCATCGGCATCTACTACGTGCGCAGACGGGACGCGGCGATCAAGCGGGCGGCCGAGGCGGAGGCGGACGCGCAGACCGGTAAGGCCGGGGCGGGCACCGGGGCCGACGCCACCGACGTCACACCGGTCGAGTAGGGATCACACCGGCCGAGCGGGCACTCCTCCGCCGGACCGGGCGGCCCGAACCTCCGGTGTAGTTCCCGGGCACCACGGCGCCCCTTCCCCCCTCCTCCCCAGGTCGGATCTTTCGCGCACTCGGTGGGTGAACCCCCAAATCCGCACGTACCGTCGAATGCATGACGCACATCGACGCGGGCACCGACCTCGATCCTGTGCACCCCACCACCGCCTCGGCCCCCCTGGACACGGAACGGGCGCGTGGTCTGACCGCCGCCGAGGTGGCCGAGCGGGTGGCGCGCGGCGAGGTGAACGACGTACCCGTACGGAGCAGCCGCTCCACGGTGGACATCGTCCGCGCGAACGTCTTCACCCGGTTCAACGCGATCATCGGCGCCCTCTGGGTGATCATGCTCTTCGTCGCGCCGATCCAGGACAGTCTCTTCGGCTTCGTGATCCTGGCCAACACGGGCATCGGCATCGTCCAGGAGTGGCGGGCGAAGAAGACCCTCGACTCCCTCGCGGTGATCGGCGAGGCGAGGCCCACGGTCCGGCGGGACGGCGCCGCCGCGTCGGTCGGCACCTCCGAGATCGTCCTCGGGGACCTGATCGAGATCGGGCCCGGGGACAAGATCGTCGTCGACGGGGAGTGCGTCGAGACCGACGGGCTGGAGATCGACGAGTCGCTGCTCACCGGTGAGGCCGATCCGGTCGTCAAACAGCCCGGCGACCAGGTGATGTCGGGCAGTTTCGTGGTCGCGGGCGGCGGCGCGTTCACCGCGACCAAGGTCGGACGCGAGGCGTACGCGGCTCAGCTGGCCGAGGAGGCGAGCCGCTTCACCCTCGTCCACTCCGAGCTGCGCTCCGGCATCTCCACCATCCTCAAGTACGTCACCTGGATGATGGTCCCGACAGCGATCGGCCTGATCATCAGCCAGCTGATCGTGAAGGAGAACGACTTCAAGGACTCCGTCGCCCGCACGGTCGGCGGCATCGTCCCGATGGTCCCCGAGGGCCTCGTCCTGCTCACCTCCGTCGCCTTCGCCATCGGCGTCATCCGTCTCGGCCGCAAGCAGTGCCTGGTGCAGGAGCTGCCGGCCATCGAGGGCCTGGCCCGCGTAGACACCGTCTGCCTGGACAAGACGGGCACGCTCACCGAGGGCGGCATGGACGTCACCGAGCTGCGTCCCCTGGGCGGGACGGACGAGTCGTACGCACGCCGTGTGCTGGGCGCCCTCGGCACCTCGGACCCCCGGCCGAACGCCTCGCTCCAGGCGATCATCGACGCCTACCCGGACGGCGAGGACTGGCGCTGCACCGAGTCACTGCCCTTCTCCTCGGCCCGCAAGTACAGCGGCGCGGCCTTCAACGAGGGTGACGGCGAGTCCAGCACCTGGCTGCTGGGCGCCCCCGACGTCCTCCTCCCCGACGACGACCCGGCCCTCACCGAGACCGAACGGCTGAACGAGGACGGGCTACGGGTGCTGCTGCTGGCCCGGGTGACCCGGGAACTGGACGACCCCGAGGTCGCGACCGGCGCGCACCCCACCGCCCTCGTCGTCCTCGAACAGCGGCTGCGCCCGGACGCCGCCGACACCCTGCGCTACTTCGAGGAACAGAACGTACGGGCGAAGGTCATCTCCGGCGACAACGCGGTGTCGGTCGGCGCGGTGGCCGGAAAGCTCGGCCTGAGCGGCGACGTGGTCGACGCCCGCCGGCTGCCCGCCGAACGCGGCGAGATGGCGACGGCCCTCGACGCGGGCACCGTGTTCGGCCGCGTGACCCCCCAGCAGAAGCGGGACATGGTCGGCGCGCTCCAGTCCCACGGCCACACGGTGGCGATGACCGGCGACGGGGTGAACGACGTCCTGGCCCTCAAGGACGCCGACATCGGTGTGGCGATGGGCTCCGGGTCGGAGGCGACGAAAGCCGTGGCCCAGATCGTCCTCCTCAACAACAGCTTCGCGACGCTGCCGTCGGTGGTCGCCGAGGGCCGCCGGGTCATCGGCAACATCACCCGCGTGGCGACGCTCTTCCTGGTGAAGACGGTCTACTCGGTGCTCCTCGCCATCCTGGTCGTCTGCTGGCAGGTGGAGTACCCCTTCCTCCCCCGCCATCTGACCCTGCTCTCCACCCTGACGATCGGCGTCCCGGCGTTCTTCCTCGCCCTCGCCCCCAACAAGGAGCGGGCGAGACCCCACTTCGTCCGCCGGGTCATGCGCTACGCCATCCCGGGCGGCGTACTGGCGGCCCTGGCGACCTTCGCCACCTACCTGATCGCCCGCCACCACTACACGGGTGAGGACGCGCTGGAGGCCGAGACCAGCGCCGCCACCCTCACGCTCTTCCTGATCTCCATGTGGGTGCTGGCCATCATCGCCCGCCCCTACACCTGGTGGCGTCTCGGCCTGGTCGCCGCGATGGCGGCCGGGTTCCTGCTGGTCCTCGTCGTCCCCTGGCTCCAGGACTTCTTCGCGCTGCGCCTGGTCGGTACGACGATGCCGTGGACGGCGGTCGCCGTCGCGGCCGGGGCCGCGGCGATCCTGGAGTTCCTGTGGAGATGGGTGGACCGCCGCTTCCCCGCGTAGCACGGGCACCGCGCGCAGGGCGTACGCCCGCGCGGGAGTCGGGCGTGCGCCCGTGGGGGAAACCGGACCCGCCCGGCCGGCGTCCTCGCCTCTGACCGACCTCGTCGCGACCGCTCCCGGCCTGCCCGGCCTCCCTGGCCTCACCGGCCGGGGCCTCACCGGCCGGGAGCGGGACCGTGCGCGGTGTCCGGTACAGCGAGGGGGGAAGCACCACATGAACCCGGATCAGCCGGTGGAGTTCCACGCCCCGTGCGGGCATCTGATCTCGGCACCGGCCGACCGCGTCGGGCAGGAGGTCCGCTGCCCCCACTGTCATCAGGTGGTCCGGGTCCCGCCGCCCGACGTCCCGTACGCCTCGGCGGTGCCCGTCCCGGCCGACGCCGTCGAGCCGCTCGCGCTGACCGCCCTCTACGTGACCACGCTGATCGGTGGTCTGCTCACCGCCGGTCTCGTCTACCTGGTCATGTTCGACGAGTTCTCCGAGTCCGAGCTGGTCTCGATCACACCGCTGTGGTTCTTCCCCGTCGTCTTCGGCCTGTACGGCTTCGCCTCCCAGCGGCTGCTGCGCCACATCGCCACCGGCCGCGCGAGAACCCTCGGCGAAGCGGCCCGCGTCTCCATCGACGTGGCCGGTTACTGGGCGGCCCTGGTGCTCTTCCCGTTCCTGGTCCTGAAGTGGCGCGGTTCCCTGCTGGTGTCGCTGGCGGCGGCACTCTTCTGGGCCGTCCTGCTGTGGCTCTTCTTCGCCCTGCTCTTCCCGACGCTCTGACCGAACGGAGAGGGGTGCCGCGGCCGACGACCGGCCACGACACCCCTCGCCGGGTCCGTGCTCGACGTCCTACTTCACGTCGATCGCGTCGGCCGCGGAGGTCACGGCCGGCGTGGTGGAGGTGCCCGCGAACGTGAAGCGGTACGAACCGTCGGCGCTCGCCTTGACGGTGGTCTTCAGCGCACCGCCGGAGCCGGACTTGACCGTCTTGACGTCCTTGTAGACGGACGTGCCCTTCTTCTTGAACTGCAGCTTCACGGACTGTCCGGTGTAGCCCGCGTACTTGAGCGTGTCCCAGTTGGCGCGCGTCAGCTTGCCGGAGACCGTGATGGTCTTGCCCTTCTTGACCGGCTCGGGAGAGGCGTTGGTGGTCAGCGCGGACGCGCGCTTGACGCTCGCCGTGGAGTGCTTCTCCTGGATGTTGTAGTCGCCGTCCTTGGCCAGGGCACCGGCATAGACGTGCCACTTGCCGGCCAGGACGTTGCTGTAGATGTTGTCCTTCGGGTCGGCGACGACGGTCACCTTGCAGGTGGACGTGGTCGCGTCGACGGCGGTGCAGGTGCCGTTATCCGCGTCCGGGACCATCGCGCCCACGACATCGCCGGAGTCGATGTCGTTCCCCTTCCACAGGAACGCGTAGCCGTCCTCGATGCCTGACGGGTCGGTCGCGGTGACCGAGAGCGTGACGCTCTTCTTCTTGGAGGTGCCGACCACGATGTCCTTGCCACCGTTGACGGTGACCTTCTTGATGACGGTGTCGCCGACGATCTCGTCCGCCAGGGCCCCGAACGGCGTGACCGACGCCCCGAGGGCGCCGGGCGCGTCATCGGCCTGCGCGGCCGGAACGGCGAAGGCGGACAGGGCGAGAGCGCCCGAGACGGCGATCACAGTGGCACGCATACGCATGTATTTCCCCCGGTGGTGAGGTGGGGCTCACGGTAGTCGTCCCATGGGCCCAGGTGGTCGCGAGTCGGTCGACCCGCGGGCGCTGCGGATGGGGACGCGCCGATTCCCCCGGCACGTCCCCTGGTCCAGCTGCTTACTTCACGTCGATGGTGTCGCCCGTGGCGGTCGCACCCGCCGTGGTCGAGGTGCCCGCGAAGACGTAGCGGTAGGTGCCGTCGGCGCTCGCCTTGACGGTGGTGGACACCGCGCCCGTGGAGGCGGAGTTGACGGTCTTGACCGTCTTGTAGGCGGTCGTGCCCGCCTTCTTGAACTGCAGCTGCACCGGCTGACCGCCGAGCGCGCCGTTCACGCCGGTGTTCCAGTTGGCGCGGGTCAGCTTGCTGGTGACGGTGATCGTCGCACCCTTGGCGACCGGCTCCGGCGAGGCGTTCGCACCCGCGAGCTGGGCGGCGCGCAGGACCTTGAACGACTTGAGGTTGTCCTTCTGGACGTAGTCGTAGTCCTTGGCCTGGGCGATCGCCCAGGTCTTCCACGTGCCCGCGACGGAGTTGATGGCGTTGCCGTTCGGCGTGAAGGTGAAGCTCGCCGTGCAGTTGGACTTGGTCGACGTCACCTTCTTGCAGGTGATCGGGTCCTTGCTCGGCGAGGCGGCGCTGTCGGCGGTCTCGATGTTCGCACCGCGGTACAGGTACGCCGTGGCCATGCGGTGGCCGGAGTTGTCCGTGACGGTGAACTTGAGCGTGATGGTCTTCTTGGCCTTCGCGCCGACGACGACGGCCTTGCCGCCGTTGACGGAAACGCTGGTGACCTTGATGTTGCCGTACTTCTCGTCGGCCTGCGCGGCCGGAGCAGCGAGGGCGGTCAGAGCCAGGGCGCCGGTGACGACGACGCCCAGAGTCGCACGCTTGTGCAATGTATTCCCCACGTAGAAGGGGACCCGCGGCGAAGATGACGCACGAAGTGTCGGCACACGGGGCCCGAGTGTCTGGAGAGCCGGGTGGCTCACCAGATCAGACTCGGGGCCCGTGGGAATGGTTGTACGAGTTGTGAACAACCTTTGCGAATGTTGCGCGGATCACATCGCGAAGGTTTGGTCAGTCGAACCAGCGGTCCCGCGCCAACTCCTCGGTCCTGGACGGGTCTTCGAGCAGCGCGGCCACCTCGAAGCGACGCGGCCACTGCCCCGCCGCCCAGGCCAGCCCGGCCGCGACGCCCTCCAGCGTGGCGGCGTGCAGCACGCCGTCCCGGGTGCGGCGCCAGTCCAACTCGACTCCGTCGACGACGAGTTCCTCGTGCTCGACGTACGACGACGGGGTGGCCGGGCCGAGCAGGACCCGTACCGACTCCGGTACGTCGTGCTCCGTGCCCTCCGAGTCGACCTCCCCGGTCACCGACTCGCTGAGCCGCCGCACCTGGAACAGCTCGGCCAACTCCGCGGCCCGCGACGGCCGTACGGGGAGCAGTGGCACCCCGGAGGTGAAGGGAAGCAGGTCGGGCGAGTCGACGACCACGGCGTCGGCCGCGTCCACGACGGTCACCTCGCCGTCCAGCACAGCGCGCAACTCATCGGGGAGGGTGACCTGTTCGGGATCGAGGTCGGCCAACGCGCCGTACAGGCCGTGCAGTTGCGTGGCGGACACCGGGAGGCCGGGGTCGGCCAGACGGTCCAGCAGTTCGGCGGCGCCACCCGGCTCGTCCAGCAGCGCGGCCACCGAGGTGCGCACACCCAGCGCCCGCAGGACCTGCTCGTCGTCGAAGCCGGTGGCGTCGGCCTCGTCGTACAGGCCGCGCAGCAGCGGATCGCCGCCGGCCGCGAGCAGGCCCGCCGGGCGGCGGCCGTCGAGCACCGGGTGGCCGCGCAGCCACCAGGCCGTGTAGGGGCGGACGATCTCGTGCGTACCGTCCGGGAGCAGGATGCGCACCGGCTGGACCAGCGCGTCACGCAGCGGCGGGCGGGCGAGCAGGGCGAGCGCCTCCGGCCAGCGGTCCTCGTCGACGAGGTCCAGGTCGCGCACGGCCACGATCTCCGTCGCGACCGGCGGCACCGGGCTGTCCGGGAACCGGTCGAGGATGTCCTCGGACCACACGTCCACCGCGTCCAGCAGACCGGCGTCGTCGGGCTCGGCGAAGTCCCCGTCGCGCGGCTCCAGTTCGTCGGGGTCGAGGACGACGTCGGTGGCGCGGACGAGGGCGAAGTCCGCGAGGACCCCACAGGCGGCCAGGGGCTGTTCGCCCCAGCGGTCGGCCAGTTCGGCGTCGACGAAGGCGAGTTCACCCTCGCGCATGACGCGGGCGAACGGGCTGCCGGGCAGCACGAGCTCACCGGCGGGGGCCAGTTCGCCGTCCTCGTCGGTCAGCGCGAGGGCGCCGAGCCAGGGCTCGTCCCCGGGGTCGAGGGCCGCGTCACGGACCAGGGCGAGGACGAGATCGGCCAGCTCCTCGGCGTCCGGCCGTCCGTCCTCCTCGTCCCAGACACCGCCCTCGTCGTCCAGGGAGGCGGCCACGGCGGCCCGCACCTGCGGGGTCGTGAGCACCGCACGCGGGGTCGCGGGCAGCGCGCCCAGCTTCTCCAGGAGGGGATGCGCGGCGTCCGGGTGCGCCACCCTCAGCCCGAGGCGGGCCAGGGTGTCGGGGCGGGCCGTCTGCGGGCCGTCGGGGGTCGGCAGGAGGATCTGCCGGGGGCCGATGGCGGTCCGTCCGTCCGCGAGCGGCACGGGCAGACCGAACAGCCGGTCCGGGTCGACCCCGGCGAGGCTGTCGTAGAGGCGCCGCCACCAGTCGGGGGCCTTCTCCAGCCCCGCGAGCCGGTCGATCGCGTCCCCCAGCGGCAGGCGGGCGACGCCCAACGTCCGCAGCTCCGCGCGCCGTTCGAGCCCGGCGGGCAACAGGCTGGGCAGGACGTCCGCGAGCACCCGCACGGTCTCGGCGCCGGCCCCCTCGACGACCTCGGCGTCACGCGGACGCAGCGCGGCGGACAACTCGTCCAGCTCGTCGTCGGGTTCGGGCGTCACGGCACGCGGCAGGAACGCGGTCCGCGGCAGCCGCTCCAGGATCGCCTGCCGCAGCGCCCCGTCCAGCTCGCCCTTGCCCAGCGGGCCGGGCACGAGGTCGATGATGCCCTCGCCCACCGGCTCCCAGGCCGCGAGGAGCGCGGCGTACGCGTCGGCCGCGCGCTGCACGAGGAAGTCGGTGAGCGGTCCGGGCGCCGCGTGCCGCCGCGTCGTGTCCAGCGGGAAGGAGGCGATGAGCAGCGCGGGGACCCCGAGGGCCTCGTCGCTGGGCGTCGGCGCGTGCACGACGGGGCTGGTGCGCGGCCGGACCGGCGCGCCGTCGGGCCCGGTCGGCACCGCCCAGGTGACGGACCAGTACGGCCGCAGCCGCTCCTCGACGGGCCGGTCGGCGAGCAGCGCGGCCTCGATCGCCCCGTGCTCGGCGACGGTACGCCAGCGCGTCACCCCGTCCCGCGAGTCCTCCACGACGACGTACGCCCCCTCCACGCGCCGTCGCATCGTCCGTACCTCATCGGTGCCGATCTCGATGACGACCTCGTCGAGGCCGGGCAGGGCCAGCAGCAGCGCGTCGTCGACCGCGTGCAGCAGCCGCTCGGCGAGATCGGCGGCGGCGGCGTCGCGCAGCGGCAGGATCACGACGGTGTCGTACGAGTCCGGAGCGGTCCCCTCGGCCGCGAACGGCAGCCGCAGCAGCGGCACGTGACCGTCACGGCGGCGGATCTCGTCGCCCAGTCCCGGACTGTGCCGGGCGGTGTCGGCGGCGAGCAGCCGGGCCTCGGCGAGCGAGAAGCGGATACCGCCGTGCCGCCCGACGACGGCGGGCTCGTCGGTGACGGCGAGCACGGCGGCGAACCCGACACCGAACCGGCCGACCGCGCCCTCGTGGCCGCCGCCCTGGGTGTCCCGCTTCGCGGACGCGCGGAGCGTGGACAGCGACTCCACGCCTCCCGCGTCCAGCGGGGCGCCCGTGTTGGCCGCGACGAGGACACCGTCCCGGAGGGTCAGCCTCAGCCGTCCCGGCACCTTGGCCCGGGCGGCGGCGTCGGCGGCGTTCTGCGCCAGTTCCACGACGAGGCGGTCCCGGTAGCCGCCGAGGACGAGATCCTCCTCGGCGTTGGCGTCCTCGCGGAACCGGGCGGGGCTGGTCGCCCAGGCGTCCAGCACGCCCCGCCGCAGTCGCGCCGTCCCGAACGGGTCCGCACCCTCGGCTGCCGGCCGCACGAACTTGCTCACGGTTCACTTCTCCCTGTCGTGTGGTGGACACGAAGGTACCGGGTCGCCGCGCTGGCTAGGCCGTCTGTCCAGGGTGGTGGGGGTAGCTGGTATGTCCGGGGGTGCGAGCAGCCCCACCGGAGCCGCACCCGCGAACCGGCGAACCGGCGACCGGTGAACCGGCGGCCCTACGAATGCCCCAGGTCCGCCTCGGACTCGACATCCTCCGACCCCATCGGCACCGACCCGGAATCCGGGGCCGGCCGCAGCGGGAAGGGGTCCACCCGGGTCTCGTCGAGCCGCGGCGGAGCAGGCCGCGGCGGCTTCGGCATGACCGCCGCCTCGGAGTGCCCCCCGCACCCGTACGTCAGGGAGACCATCCGCCCGTCCGCCGGGGCGAACTCGTTCGCGCACACGCCGAAGGCCTGCCCGAGCGATCCCCCGATCGGCACGAGGAATCCACAACTCACACACGCGGCGGGCGCGGCCTGGGCCATCGCGGTCTTGGCCCCGAACCCTTCCTCCCACCGGTCCGCCGCCGTGTGCAGCCCGTACCGGGACAGGACACGGGCCCGGCGCATGCCCAGCTCCTCGGCGACCGCGGCGATCGACCCGCGGCTCGGCACGAGCGGCAGGTTCGCCGGCACCCCGCCGGTGACCTCGGCGTCCTCCGCCTCCACCAGCTCGGCCATGTCGTGCGAGACCGGGGAGTTGGGCAGCGGTTCGTCCTCGCCGGTGTACCCGGGCTCCAGCCGCAGGTCCTCGGCGTCGGTGGGCAACAGATCGCCGGGGCCCATGTCGCCGGGCCGGAGCCGCTCGCTCCACGGCACCCACTCCGGCGCGAGCAGCGCGTCCGGGCCGGGCAGCAGCACGACCTCGTCCAGGGTCACGATCTTCGCGCGGGAGGCACGGGCGACGGTCACCGCCCAGCGCCAGCCCCGGTAGCCCATCTCCTTGCACTCGAAGAAGTGCGTCACGACACGATCGCCCTCGGAGACGAGCCCCGCGTGCTCGCCCACCACACCGGGGGCGGCGGCCTCCTCGGCGGCGGAGCGGGCGAGGTCGACGGCCTCGGCACACAGACGGTCGGGGGTGCGGCTTCGCGTTGTCGCTGCGCTCACAGGTATCGCTTCTCTCCTACGCCGTCTCACGAGTGCGCCTCCCTCGGCGGGGGGAGCGGACGGAGCGGACCAAGGGGCCGCGTCGACGTCCGCGCCCGATCGCACTCGGGCGCACCTATGTCATCCATTCTGCGGGATGAACGAGAGGCGCGCGGCCGAGAACAACCGCCGCAGGCGCGCTATGCACGCTACCTTCTCCGAGGCTCCGCGCCCACACCGACGTAAGGGTTCCGCGATTCCGCTGCGCTCGGCTCCGGCCGACGACGGGGGGTGGGGGCGGACTTCGGGCGGGGTCGATGGTTGGCGGGAAACCGCCGTGGCCTGCGGTGGGCTCCACGTCAGCCGGTCCGGAAGCCGGGGCGACGTGGTCATGCGCGGGCCCGGTGGGGCTTCTCGCGCAGTTCCCCGCGCCCCGGAAAAGCAGGGGCTACGCCCCGTGCTTTTCCCCCGCGGCCCCGTTGCCGTTCCAGGCCGGCAGGGCCTGCTCTTTCAGGCCCGCAGGGGCCTGATGGCTTTCAGGGGCGCGGGGAACTGCGCGAGAAGCCCCACTCACCCGCACCCGCCGACGAAACAGGCGCCCCCGACCCACCCCACGGCCATACGAGCGGTAACCGCACTACGCCCCGCCTTCTCGGGGCACTATGACGGGGTGAACGGCGCCGAGCGGAGCGAAGCGCGCGGATCGGGTCGGGTGACCGGCGCGGTCCGCTCGGTGGGCCGCGCCCTGCACCTGCCGTTCACCGGCCCGGCCCGAGGCATCCGCAAGGCCACCCACGCCCACGGCGCCGGCGAGTCCGGCCTCGGCAAACTGATCGAGCTGCACGGGGTGAACGGCGCCGGCGACGTCATGATCACCGTCTCCCTCGCCTCCACCGTCTTCTTCTCCGTCCCCACCGACGAGGCCCGCGGCCGGGTCGCCCTCTACCTCGCCATCACCCTCGCCCCCTTCGCCCTGCTGGCCCCGGTCGTCGGCCCGCTGCTGGACCGTCTCCCCCACGGCCGCCGCGCCGCCATGGCCGGCGCCATGCTGGCCCGGGCGTTCCTCGCCCTGATCCTGGTCGGCGCCGTCGAGACGGGCGGGATCGAGCTCTACCCCGCCGCCCTGGGCGTCCTCGTCGCGTCCAAGGCGTACGGCGTGGTCAGAAGCGCGGTCGTCCCCCGTCTCCTGCCGCCCCGGTTCTCCCTGGTGAAGGCCAACTCCCGGGTCACCCTCTGCGGTCTGCTCGCCACCGGCGTCGCCGCGCCCATCGGCGCCGGACTGCAGGCGCTCGGCCCCCGCTGGCCGCTCTACGGCGCCTTCCTGATCTTCGTGGCGGGTACGTTCCTCTCCTTCACGCTGCCCGCGAAGGTCGACTCGGCGAAGGGCGAGGACCGGGCCCTGCTCGCGGCGGACGCCGAGCATCTGCACGGCCCGCACCGCACCAGCACGCTCAAGCGGCCGGGCCTGCGGACGGTCGGCCCGGCGGTCACCCACGCGCTCGCCGCGAACGCCGCCCTGCGCGGCCTCTCCGGATTCCTGATCTTCTATCTGGCGTTCCTGCTGCGCATCCACCCGCTGCACGGGCAGAGTGCGGCCCTGTCGCTGGGCATGGTGGCCGTGGCCGCCGGTACCGGCAACGCGCTGGGCACGGCCGTCGGTGCCTGGGTGAAGCAGCGCTCGCCGGAGCTGATCATCGTGACCGTCGTCGCCGTGGAACTCGCGGTGGCGATCCTGGCGACGCTGTTCTTCGGCACGTTCTTCATCGCCTGCCTCGCCGCGGTCGCCGGTTTCTCGCAGGCCCTGTCCAAGCTGTCGCTGGACGCCCTGATCCAGCGTGACGTCCCCGAAGCCGTGCGGACCTCCGCCTTCGCCCGCTCCGAGACCCTGCTCCAGATGTCCTGGGTGGTCGGCGGCGCCATCGGGATCGCCCTGCCCCTCAACGGCACTCTGGGCATGGCCGTGGCCGCCGCGATCGTCGCCGTCGGCTGGCTCACCACGGTCCGCGGACTGCTCGCCTCCGCCCGGCACGGGGGTGCGCCCCGGCCCCGTGTGGCATGACCCACCCGGCACGCCGTACCCCACGTAGGGGCACCCCCGGACGGGCCAGATAGCCTTCGCCCATGACCTTCCAGCCCCGCGGCGGAGCCGCTCGTCGACACAGCCGTCGCGCCGCAGCCACTCTCGGCGCTGTCTCCGCCGGACTCCTCGTCCTGTCGGCCTGCGACGAGCCGACGCCGATGGCCACCGTCACGATCGGTACCGACTCGATCAGCTCCGAGGCCGCCTGCTACCGGACCCTCACCGCCGAACAGGCCAAGGAGTGCGCGCAGGAGAAGCCCTCCAAGTCGATCGAGCTGGCCCAGGGCGAGACCCTGCGCATCGGTGTCGACCCGGAGGTGTCGGAGACGGGCTGGGCCCTGTGGATCAACGGGGAGCAGGCCACCAACAACACGTTCGACAAGACCTACTGGGCCTTCGAGAACGCCGACCTCTTCGCCACCCAGCCCGGTCAGGCCGCCCAGAAGTCGCTGACCATCAGCGTCGTCGAGCAGAACGCCGAGGGCTCGAAGATCGAGGGCGTGTGGAACTTCGAGCTGAAGAACCCGGACGCCTGATCCACCGCCGACACCCATGCGCATCCTCGTAGCCACCGCCGTCCCGGCCGAACGGGACGCGGTGGCACGAGCGCTTCCGGCCCCGGGAACCGAGACCCGCCTCCCGGCCGGCACCCTGCACCGCCACCGGACGACCACCCACGGACCGGACACGCCACCGTCCGCCGCCCCCCTCACCACCGGCTCGCAGCCCGCCTCCCTCACCACCGGCCCGGAGTACGACCTCCTCGCCGCCGGGGTGGGCCCCGCCCTCGCCGCCGCCTCCACCTCCGGCGCGCTGACCGCCGCGGCCCTGGCGGGCAGGCCGTACGGGCTGGTCGTGTCCGCCGGCATCGCGGGCGGCTTCCTGCCCGAGGCGCCCCTCGGCTCACTCGTCCTCGCCGACGAGATCACGGCCGCCGATCTCGGCGCCGAGACACCGGACGGCTTCCTCCCGGTCACCGACCTCGGCTTCGGCACCGTCACCCACCACCCGCCCCGGGACCTCGTACGCGCCGCCGCGACCGCCACCGGCGCCCGCACCGGCACCGTCCTCACCGTCTCCACGGTCACCGGCAGCGCCGAACGCGCGGCCGCCCTGCGCGCACTCCACCCGCGCGCGCTCGCCGAGGCGATGGAGGGTTTCGGGGTCGCCGAGGCCGCCGCCGCGCACTCCACGCCCGTCCTCGAACTGCGGGCCGTCTCCAATCCCGTGGGCCCGCGCGACCGCGCCGCCTGGCGGATCGGCGACGCCCTGACCGCACTCACCACGGGCTTCGGGAAGCTGACGCCCGTACTGGAGAGTTGGGACCCCTATGAGCCCTGAGACGAGCCCCACGACCGCCCCCGGCGAAGCCGCCCCCGCCGCCGAGGGGACCGGCACGCTGCGGATGGCGTACTCGCCCTGCCCGAACGACACCTTCGTCTTCGACGCGTGGGCCCACGGCCGGATCCCGGGCGCGCCCGCCCTGGACGTGACGTTCGCCGACATCGACATCACCAACGGGATGGCCGAACGCGGCGACCTCGACGTACTGAAGGTGTCGTACGCCGTCCTGCCGTACGTCCTCGACGAGTACGCGCTGCTGCCGTGCGGCGGTGCGCTCGGGCGGGGCTGTGGTCCGCTGGTGCTGACGCGGGAGCCGGGCACGGACCTCACCGGCCGTACGGTGGCCGTGCCGAGCGAGCGCTCGACCGCGTATCTGCTCTTCCGTCTCTGGGCGGCGGACACGCTGCCCGGCGGGGTCGGCGAGATCGTCGTGCTGCCGTTCCACGAGATCATGCCGGCCGTACGGGACGGGAAGGTCGACGCCGGACTCGTCATCCACGAGGCCCGCTTCACATACCGGAACTACGGCCTCCACAAGCTCGCCGACATGGGCGAACACTGGGAGGAGACGACGGGACTGCCGATCCCGCTCGGCGCGATCATCGCGAAGCGTTCGCTGGGGCGGGAGACCCTGACGACGCTCGCCGAGACGATCCGCACCTCCGTCCGCGCGGCCTGGGACGACCCCGAGGCCTCCCGCCCGTACGTCCTGGCACACGCCCAGGAGATGGACCCGGCCGTCGCCGACCAGCACATCGGCCTGTACGTCAACGAGTTCACGGCCGACCTCGGCGAGGACGGCTACGCGGCGGTCAGGGGGCTGCTCACCCGCGCGGCGGCCGAGGGACTGGTACCGCCCCTCGGCCCGGACGCGCTCGAATTCCCTTGAGAGGGACGGGAGTCGGCGGGGCTACACGTCCAACTGGTCGGCGACGGCGCGCAACAGACCGGCGATCTTCTTGCCGGCGGCACGGTCGGGATAGCGGCCCCGCTCCAGCATCGGCGTGATGTTCTCCAGCAGGGTGGTCAGGTCCTGCACGATCGAGGCCAGCTCGTCGGGCTTCTTGCGCTGGGCGGCGGCGACCGAGGGGGCGGGCTCCAGGATCGTCACGGAAAGGGCCTGGTCGCCGCGCTGACCCGCGACGACTCCGAACTCGACCTTCTGACCCGGCTTCAAGGTGTCGACACCGGCGGGCAGTACGGAGGAGTGGACGAAGACGTCACCGCCGTCGTCGCGGGAGAGAAAGCCGAAGCCCTTCTCGGTGTTGAACCATTTGACCTTGCCGGTAGGCACCGTCTGTCCTCGTCCTCGTACTCGTCGGAAACTGCGTCTGAAAAGTGTTCGTAGGTGTTCTGAGTGTGTTCTCGGTGTGCGCAAACTGCTCTGGACAGCACTACAGCGGGTCGTCGGACCCGCCGGTACCCAGCCTATTGGTCCGGGGGCGAGTGACAAGACGTCGGCCGACTGTTCCCTCGCGCTGGGAACTACCCTGGTCGGGTGCGTGACAAAACCCAACCGAATTCCGCCGAACCCGGTGACCGGCTGATCCGTGTCGGCGGCATCGTCTTCATCGTCGGCGCCGTGGCCACACTCGTCACCGTGGCCCCGCTGTTCCTCGGAACGACTCCGTTCCCCACGTTCATGTTCGTCCTGAGCATGCTCATGGGCGTCGGATTCCTCATCGCCGGTGCCGGAGTCCTCCAGTCCGTCGCGGCGGGGCGCAGAAGGGCCCGCGAGGCACGTTTCTAGCCGGACCGGGGCGGCCTACCGGCCGGGCGCCCCTCGGTGCGTGGCGAGCCACGCGGGGAAGGCCGTCAGGTCCGCGAGGACGACGTCGGCGCCCGCCTCGCGCAGCTCCCGCTCGTCGCAGGGGCCGGTGGCGACGGCGACCGAGTACGCCTGCGCCGTGCGCGCGCCGCGTACGTCGCCGGTGTGATCGCCGACGTACACGCTCGCGCCGTGCTCGCGCAGCGCGTCCGCCTTGGCCTCCGCCCACAGGTCGCCCACGACCACGTCGGGCTCGATGCCGAGGTGCTCCAGGTGCAGCTTGGCGTTCGGCTCGTACTTGGCGGTGACGACGATCGCCCGGCCCCCGGCCGCCCGGACCGCCGCGATCGCCTCCGGCGCGCCCGGCATCGCGGGGGTCGCGGCGATCGCGATCGCCGGGTACATCTCGCGGTAGAGGTCCGCCATGGCAGGGATCTCCGCCGCCGGGAACCAGTGCGCCAGCTCGTCCGCCAGGGGCGGCCCCAGCCGGGTGATGGCCAGGTCGGCGTCTATGTGGGCCCCCGTCCGCGCGGCCAACGCCTCATAACAGGCGTGGATGCCCGGCCGTGAATCGATCAACGTCATATCGAGATCGAACCCGACGGTCAGCATGCGAGAGGTCATGCGGTCCATTGTGGGGTGGGGTTGGAGGAGGTCCGACTGTGGGTGCGGGTGGGCAGGGGGTTCTCGCGCAGTTCCCCGCGCCCCTGAAAGAGCAGGCCCCCGCGGGCCTGAAAAGCACGGGGCGCAGCCCCTGGCTTTTCAGGGGCGCGGGGAACTGCGCGAGAAGCCCCCACGCACCCGCACCCGAAGAACCACCGAACGCGGGGCGGGACGAACCCACAGCTCACCGCGGCCGCTGCGACCGCCACAGCAGGTAGAGCGCCGACGACACGGCCGCCACCCGAAGCATCCACGGCCACGTCTCCGCCAACGCATCGCTCATCTGCCCCTGAGCGATCGGATCCCCCCAGCGCCCGTCACCGCGTCCCCACAGCCACACCACACCCCCCGCCGCCACCACGCCGGGAAGCCCCATCACCGCCCACTTCGACTCCGCGGGCGTCAACCTCCGCGAGAGATAGGCGATCAACCACCCCAGCCCCAGCGGCACCAGGCTCCCCATGACCGCTCCCGCGACCAGCAGCACGGCCGCCAGCAACAGCAGCGGATTGCTCCACCCCCCGCCCGCGGGCCGCAACCGGGGCAACGGCACCCGTCGCCGCCGGGACGACGCCTCCTGCTCCGCCTCGCCCGCCGACACACCACCACCCGCCGAGGCCGCCGCCTTCTCGACGACCGCCCCCGCGCCACGCTCCCCGTCCGCTTTCCCGTCCCCTTCCGCCGGCACCGGAGGCGGCTTCAGCAGCTCGGGAATCTCCACGCCGCCGACGAACCCCGGCACGGAGTCCCCGAGGCCGAACCCGATGTCACCGCCGGTTCCCCCGCCCCCACCGACCCGCCACCAGTCGGGCTGAGCGTCCCCCTCGCCGAGCTCGTGCAGCGGGGCGAGATGCGGCGGAGCGGCACCGCCACCCGCCACCGGCGGCGGCACGGCATCGGCGGAACGCGGTCGCGGCACGACCCGGCGCAGCCCCCTGGACAGGCCCTTGGCCCGCTCCCCGGTGTCTCCCGCGTCCCCGGTGTCCTCGGGGGCCGTGTTCCCACCGGTCACCCGTTGCACGGGCACGGCGGCGGCCGGCGGCTCCGGTACGTCACCGGGCGCGCCCGCCGCCTCGACGACCTCGTCCGGCGTACCCAGGCGGGCGATGATGCGGCGCACGGCGGCCGGGCTGTCCACCGGCGCCTTCGCCCGTCGCCGGTCGATCTCGTCCCGCAGCCCCGACACCAGACGCATCCGCGTCGACGACGGCAACTGCCGTTGCTGGGCCAGGTCACCGACCCGGCTCAGATACTCGTAGACGACCTGGTCGCTCTCAATCCCCACGAAGCCCCTCCGGGGTTGGCGCGCGTACTTCCCAGACGGTATCGCTTCCCGTGGGGGGCGCGGCGAGGGGAAGGGCGCAGCCCTTTCAGGGACTCAGCCCCGTCAGGGACCCAGCCCTGTCAGGGACTCAACCCTGTCAGGGGCGCGCGGCTGTGCCGGTCCGCGGCTCGGCCGCCGGGGCGCGAGGCCCCCACCGAACCCGCGGCCGCCCGAATGCACGCGCCCCCGGGCTCCTGGGGGCCCCGCTCCGGCGCAGCCGCTACCGTTGGCCGGATGAGCACCGAGGAGCAGTTCCCCACGGAGGCGGCGCCCGCCGGTGGAGCCCCCCGTTCCCTGGCGGAAGCCCTGCGCGGGCGGGACGACCGCTCGCTCGCCGTGCTGCTCCGGGCTCGGCCGGACCTCATCACACCCGTGCCCACCGACCTGACCCAGCTGGCGACCCGCGCCGGGACGCGCGCGTCGGTCGTACGGGCGCTGGAACGCCTGGACCGGTTCGCCCTGCAGACGGCGCAGGCCCTGGCCGTGGCGGCGGACCCGGCGTCGTACGACGAACTGGCCTCCCTGCTGGCCGGTGACGACGCGGACCCCGCCGTCACGGCCGCGCTGCCCCACGCCGTCGGCACCCTGCGCGACCAGGCCCTCGTGTGGGGCCCCGACGACCGGCTCCGCCTCGTCCGCACGGCCCGGGAACTGCTCGCGCCCTCGCCGCAGCACCCCTCGCCCACCGGTCTCGGGCCGACCGTCGCGGAGGCCACGGCGGGCATGTCGCCGGGGCGGGTCCAGGAGATCGTCGCGGCGGTGGGTCTGCCGAGCACCCATGACTCGGTCTCGGCGGTCACCTCCCTCGCCGCGCTCTTCACCGACCGCCGCCGCATGGCCGGCCTCCTCGCCGCCGCGCCCGCCGAGTCGCTCGACGTCCTGACCCGGCTGGTGTGGGGGCCGCCGTACGGCCAGGTCACCGCCAACCCGGCGCCCCATCTGCGCTGGCTGCTGGACCGGGGACTGCTGCTGCCGACCGCCCCCGGCACGGTCGTCATCCCCCGCGAGGTCGCCCTGCATCTGCGGTCGGGCCGGGCGCACCGGGAGGTCCAGCCGGTGCCGCCGCCGGTCGAGGCGTCGGGCACACACCGTCCACAGGTTGTGGACGCGACGGCGGCCGGGCAGGCGTACACCGCGCTGGCGACCGTGGAGGAGCTGCTGAAGGACTGGGACGAGGGCGGTCCCGGCGTCCTGCGCGCGGGCGGGCTGAGCGTGCGGGACCTGAAACGGACCGCGGTGGCCCTCGACCTGCCCGAGCCGGTCGCCGCCTTCTGGGTCGAACTCGCCTACGCCGCCGGGCTGTTGGCCTCCGACGGGGAGGCGGACGAGCGGTACGCCGCGACGCCCGCGTACGACGAGTGGCTGGAGCTGCCCGCCGCCGAGCGCTGGGCGCGGCTCGCCACGGCCTGGCTGACGGCGACCCGTACGCCGGGCGTGATCGGGGAACGGGACGCCAAGGACCGTACGTTGTCGGCGCTGGGCCCGGGGCTGGACCGGTCGGCCGCGCCCGAGGTGCGTCACCGGGTCCTCGCCCTGCTCGCCGGGCTCCCCGAGGGCACCTCGGCCACCCCCGACTCCGTCCTCGCCCGCCTGCACTGGGAACGCCCCACGCGCGGCGGCCAGCAGTCCCACCAGGCCCCCGCGCAGCCGTCTCAGTCCCAGTCGCCTTCATCGGCCCCCTCGTCCCCCTCTGCCCCGTCGTCCCAGCAACCGGCCGCCCGGTCGCGCCAGGGCGAGGACCTGCGGGCCCGGATCGCCCGGTGGACCCTCTCCGAGGCCGAGTCGCTCGGGGTCACCGGGCGTGGTGCGCTGTCCTCGCACGGTCGCGCCCTCCTCGGGCTCGCCCATGAGGCCCCTGCCACGGCCGAGCTGCCGGAGACCCCCGGCGACAAGCTCCCCGCCCACCATGTGCCCCTGCCCGACCGTCCGGCGTCGTCCGCCGACCCCGTCGCCGAGCAGGCGGCGGCCGCCGCCCGGGCCGCCCGGCTGCTCGCGCCGCTGCTCCCCGAGCCGCTGGACCACGTCCTGCTGCAGGCGGACCTGACGGCCGTCGCGCCGGGCCCGCTGCGACGTCCGCTGGCCGACACGCTGGGTGTGCTGGCGGACGTGGAGTCGAAGGGTGGCGCGACGGTGTACCGGTTCACGCCGGGGTCCGTGCGCCGGGCCCTGGACGCGGGCCGCAGCGCCTCCGACCTGCACGACTTCCTGACCGCGCACTCCCGTACGCCGGTCCCGCAGCCGCTCGCGTATCTGATCGACGACGTGGCGCGCCGCCACGGCCATCTGCGGATCGGCGCGGCGTCGGCGTACGTCCGCTGCGACGACGACGCGATGCTCAGCGAGATCCTGGCCGACAAGCGGTCGCAGGGGCTCGGGCTGCGCAGGCTCGCGCCGACCGTGCTCGCCGCCCAGGCCGACCCGGCGACGCTCCTCGACGGGCTGCGGGCGATGGGGTACGCACCGGCCGCCGAGTCGGCGGAGGGCGACGTGCTGATCACCCGGGCGCTCGCCCACCGCACCCCGCCGCGGACGGCACCGGATCCCGTCCCGGACGGCCCTCCGGCCCCGGACGACACCCTGCTGGGCGCCGCGATCCGTGCCATCCGCGCCGGTGACCTCGCCTCCACCACGCCCCGCCGGACGTCCGGCGGGGCGGCCACCCCACCGGGCGCCCTGCCGCGCACCGGCTCCGCCGAGACCCTCGCGACGATGCAGGCCGCCGTCCTCACCGGCGAGGCCCTCTGGATCGGCTACGTCAACGCCGAGGGCTCCGCAAGCCAGCGCGTCATCGCCCCGGTCCGTGTCGAGGGCGGCTTCGTGACGGCGTACGACCACACGGCGGACGAGGTCCGCACCTTCCCGCTCCACCGGATCACGGGCGTCGCGGAACTGGCGGACGACGCGACCTGACCCGCCGGTTCCGGGGGACGCCGTCGATCAAGCCACCTCCCGGAGATCACCCGTTCGGGCGTACGCCCGCTTTCATGCAGGCCACGCCCGGTTTTCCCCCTCATGGGCGAGCGCGGATCGCCCGGCGCATCCTCTCCCGGAACGCTGGGCAGCCACCCTGTCTCCGATCGAGATCGACTCCTGCGCTCGAAAGGCCCACACATACGCATGCGCCCGCTCGCCACGCTCGTCTCCGCCTCCGCCGTCGCCGCCGTCACCGTCGCCCTGATGGGCGCACTCGCCGCCCCGGCCGCCGCGAACCCACCCCTGCCCCTCCCCGAACTCGGCACCCTCGTCGGCGAGGGCATCGGCGTGGAGGGGCCGCTGATCCAGAACGTCAGCCTGCTGAAGTAGCCCGGCGCAGCCGGTAGCTGTCCCCTTCGAGGAGGACGATCTCGGCGTGGTGCGCGAGGCGGTCGACCATCGCCGCCGCGGCCCCGCCGAAGATCTCCTCCCAGCGGCCGAGCGGCCGGTCACTGGTCACGACCAGGGAGGCCCGCTCGTAGCGGTGCGCGATCAGCTGGAAGAAGAGCCGGGCGGTGTCCGTGTCGAAGGGGAGGTAGCCGACCTCGTCGACGATCAGCAGGGGGCAGGCGTCGAGTGCGGACAGTTCCTGGGCGAGCCTGCCCTCGGCCCGTGCCGCGGCCAGTCTGGCGGCCCACTCCGTAGCCGTCGCGAACAGCACTCGGTGGCCGGCCTGGCAGGCCCGTACGCCGAGCCCGATCGCGAGATGGGTCTTGCCGGTGCCGGGGGCGCCGACGAACACCACGTTCCGCCCGGTGTCCACGAAGTCCAGCGTGCCCAGCCGGGTCAGCACCCGCCGGTCGAAGGAGCGCGGGTGCTCCTCGTCGAACTCCTCCAGCAGCTTGCGCGCCGGGAACCCGGCCGCCCGCACCCGCCCCTCGACCCCGGTCCCGAGGCCCGTCTCGACCACCAGCCGCGTCCCGCCCCGCGCGAAGCGGGTCTCGTGCCTCTCGCGGGTCTCGTGCCTGTCGTGCCTCTCGCGGCTGTCGTACCTCTCGCGGTTCTCGTACGAGGTGGCCTGGGCCGGGATCGGCAGCGGCGCCCGGAACACCACAGGGGCGGCGGCCACCGTCGGCTCGCTCCGTTCCGTCGGTTCGGCCGGACCGCGCGGGCCCCTCGGTGGCTTCGGGTCGTCGGACGGGTCGTGGTGGGAGCCGTGGCCCTTGTCCTCGCGCAGCATCGGCCCCGACATGTAGGCCAGCAGGACCGCCGAGGCGATGAAGGCCATGTGGATCACCGTGCCCCACAGCAGCGCGTGGTGGGAGGTGTGGTGGACGTCCACGAACATCTGGAGCAGATGCACCGAGGAGATGCCCACGATGGCGGTCGCGAGCTTGACCTTCAGTACGTTGGAATTGACGTGCGAGAGCCATTCCGGCTGGTCACGGTGGCCCTGGAGGCCGATGCGGGAGACGAAGGTCTCATAGCCGCCGACGATCGTCATGATCAGCAAGTTGGCGATCATGACGACGTCGACCAGTTTGAGCACCGCGAGCATCACATAGGTCTCGGTGGCGCTCCCGCTCACGCACCGCACGATTAACGTCCACAGCTCGTTGAAGAACTTGTAGACGTACACGCCCTGCGCCGCCACCAGACCGAAGTACAGCGGCGCCTGGAGCCAGCGGGTGGCGAACAGGGCGTAGCCGAGCGTGGTGCCCTGCGGGGAGACGGACGGAGTGACCGGGTCGGCGTCGGCCGGGGTGGGTGGGTGCACGGTTCGCATTCTTGGGAACCGTGGCCGCAAATCTGAATTCCAGCCACTCATCGGAATGAATAGACATCCAATAGGACCGGCGGTGACGGTGGTGGTGGGGGAAGGAGTTTCGCACGGCCGGACGCCCCGCGGATCCCCGACGATCAGGCACACTGGACGTTTGGCCGAATCGAAAGGTGTCACGCGTGAACGGTCCCGGTCCCCTCATCGTCCAGTCCGACAAAACGCTGCTCCTGGAGGTCGACCACGAGCAGGCGGACGAGTGCCGTCGGGCCATCGCGCCCTTCGCCGAGCTGGAGCGGGCGCCGGAGCACATCCACACCTACCGGGTGACGCCGCTCGGGCTGTGGAACGCGCGCGCCGCCGGCCACGACGCCGAGCAGGTCGTCGACGCGCTGGTGCAGTACAGCCGCTACCCGGTGCCGCACGCGCTGCTCGTGGACGTCGCCGAGACGATGGACCGCTACGGCCGGCTCACGCTCTCCAAGCACCCGACCCACGGTCTCGTCCTGACCACCACCGACCGGCCGGTGCTGGAGGAGATCCTGCGGTCGAAGAAGGTCGCTCCGCTCATCGGGGCGCGGATCGACCCCGACACCGTCGCCGTGCACCCCTCCGAGCGCGGGCAGATCAAGCAGACCCTGCTGAAGCTGGGCTGGCCCGCCGAGGACCTCGCCGGGTACGTGGACGGTGAGGCGCACCCGATCGAGCTGGCCGAGGACGGCTGGGCGCTGCGTCCCTACCAGAAGCAGGCGGTGGAGAACTTCTGGCACGGCGGCAGCGGGGTCGTCGTACTGCCCTGTGGCGCCGGAAAGACCCTCGTCGGCGCCGGGTCCATGGCCCAGGCCAAGTCGACCACCCTCATCCTCGTCACCAACACCGTCTCCGCGCGGCAGTGGAAGCACGAGTTGGTGAAGCGGACGTCGCTGACCGAGGAGGAGATCGGCGAGTACAGCGGGACGCGCAAGGAGATCCGCCCCGTCACCATCGCCACCTATCAGGTGCTGACGACCCGGCGGAAGGGCGTCTATCCGCACCTGGAGCTCTTCGACTCCCGTGACTGGGGCCTCATCGTCTACGACGAGGTGCACCTGCTGCCCGCGCCGGTCTTCAAGTTCACCGCCGACCTCCAGGCCCGTCGGCGGCTGGGGCTGACGGCGACGCTGGTCCGGGAGGACGGGCGCGAGTCGGACGTGTTCTCCCTCATCGGGCCCAAGCGGTTCGACGCGCCCTGGAAGGAGATCGAGGCGCAGGGCTACATCGCGCCCGCCGACTGCGTCGAGGTCCGGGTGAACCTGACCGACTCCGAGCGGCTCGCCTACGCCACCGCCGAGCAGGAGGAGAAGTACCGCTTCTGTTCCACCACCGCGACCAAGCGGAAGGTGGCCGAGGCGATCGTCCGCCGCTTCGCCGGTCAGCAGATCCTCGTCATCGGGCAGTACATCGATCAGCTCGACGAACTGGGCGCCCATCTGGACGCGCCCGTGATCAAGGGCGAGACCAGCAACGCCCAGCGCGAGAAGCTCTTCGAAGCGTTCCGGCAGGGCGAGATCAACGTCCTGGTGGTGTCGAAGGTCGCGAACTTCTCCATCGACCTGCCGGAGGCCACGGTCGCCATCCAGGTCTCCGGCACCTTCGGCTCCCGTCAGGAGGAGGCCCAGCGCCTCGGTCGCGTCCTGCGTCCCAAGGCCGACGGCCACAAGGCCCACTTCTACTCCGTGGTCGCCCGCGACACCATCGACCAGGACTTCGCCGCCCACCGCCAGCGCTTCCTCGCCGAACAGGGCTACGCCTACCGGATCATGGACGCGGACGAGCTGCTGGCGGAGGGCTGAGTCCACAACCGGTGACCGGTGACCGGTGACCGTTCTCGGTCACCGGTCCCGGGCAGGGGCGCCGAGGACGGAGGCCGCCTTGAGTGCGGGCAGCGGGAACCACGTCGTCGGGCCCTGGAGGCGGGCGGTGAACGGCGGTTGAGGCGTTGAAGCAGGGGTGATCGGCGGGCCACGCGTGAGGGGCCGGAGTTCACCGGCGGCGTACGCCCGCTTCCTCCGCGTACTCGCCGAGGATGACCACGCCGAACGCGGTGCTCGCGAAGACCTTGACGGCGCGCAGGGCGTCGGCGAGGCGGTGACGGTTGTGGTGGTCGTCGAGGCCGGTCGCGCCGGGCGGCGGACCGGGTCGGCCGGAGGCCGATGCTGGGATGAAGGTCGCTGCACTCATGTCTCCATGGTGGAACGTCCGCCTCTGGATTGCGTCGGTCTGCGGAGTGAGTGCGCCGGGCCCTCTACTCCCTCTCAGGTTCAGCCCACCCCTAGTACCGGCGGTGTACGGACCCCCTAGGGGTACGGCGGAGAAATCCGTTGGCATCCTCCCGCGCACCTCACCTAAACTCTCCGCTCTTGCCCGCCTCCCGTCCGTGGAGCGCCACCGCCCGGACGGAAACCGGTCGGTCACCGCCGTCAGGCGTACCCCCAGCTCCCGCAGGCCCCCGGAGGCACCCCCTTGTCCGCGCAGCCCACCGCCGACCCCGCCGGCCCCGCCGCCCCCACCGACCCGCTCTCCCGTGAGCGCTCCCATCTCGCCGCCTCCCGTGCCGCGCTGCGGGCCATGCGGGAGGACGTGGAGGCGCTGGACATCAAGGACGTCACCGCGAACTGGGTGAACGCGGAGGTGCTGTCCCGCCAGATCGAGGAGCGGATCAAGGCCCTCGCGGACCTCAGCCACACCCCCCTCTTCTTCGGCCGGCTCGACTACCTCCACGCCCCCGGCGCGGACCGGGCGGAGGGCGCGGAGGGGGAGCGCCCGCGGCCGGAGGCCGCTTATCAGACACTGCACATCGGGCGCCGACATGTGCACGACGCGGACGGCGACCCGATGGTCATCGACTGGCGCGCCCCCGTGTCGCAGCCCTTCTACCGGGCGTCCAGGACCGACCCCATGGACGTGGGGCTGCGGCGCCGCTTCGGGTACACCGGCGGTGACCTCACCGCGTACGAGGACGAGCACCTCACCGACCCCGCCGAGGCGGCCACCACCAGCAAGCTGCTGCAGCAGGAGATCGAGCGGCCGCGTGTCGGCCCGATGCGGGACATCGTGGCGACGATCCAGCCGGAGCAGGACGAGATCGTCCGCTCCGACCTCGCCGGCTCCCTCTGCGTCCAGGGCGGCCCCGGCACGGGGAAGACCGCCGTCGGCCTGCACCGGGTCGCCTACCTCCTGTACGCCCACCGCGAGCGCCTGTCCCGCACCGGCACCCTCGTCATCGGGCCGAACCGCTCCTTCCTCCACTACATCGAGCAGGTGCTGCCCGCGCTGGGCGAGTTGGAGGTCAAGCAGGCGACCGTCGACGACCTCGTCGCCCACGTCGAGGTGCGGGGCACGGACGACGCGGCGGCGGCCGTCGTGAAGGGCGACGCCCGGATGGCCGAGGTGCTCCGGCGGGCCGTACGGTCGCACGTCACGCTGCCCACCGAGCCGGTCGTGGTCGTCCGGGGGTCGCGTCGCTGGCGCGTACCGGCGTACGAACTCGAAGACATCGTGCGGGAGTTGCTGGACCGGGACATTCGCTACGGGGCCGCCCGCGACGCCCTGCCGCAGCGGATCGCGCACGCCGTGCTGGTGCAGATGGAGCGCTCCGGTGAGGCGCCCGACGACCGCGTGCAGGACGCGGTGGCCCGCAACGCGGCCGTGAAGGCGGCCGTCAAGGCGATCTGGCCGCCCGTCGAGCCGGCGAAGCTCGTCATGCGTCTCCTCTCCGACGCGGACTTCCTCGCCGAGCACGCGGACGGGATCCTGACCGAGGAGGAGCGGAAGACGATCCTGTGGGCGAAGCCGGCGCGGAGCGTGAAGTCGGTGAAGTGGTCGGCGGCCGACGCCGTGCTGATCGACGAGGCCACCGACCTCGTGCAGCGGACGCACTCGCTGGGGCACGTGGTCCTCGACGAGGCGCAGGACCTCTCCCCCATGCAGTACCGGGCGGTGGGCCGCCGCTGCACCACCGGTTCCGCGACGGTCCTCGGTGACCTCGCGCAGGGCACGACCCCGTGGGCGACGCGGAGTTGGCAGGAGGCGCTGGCGCACCTGGGCAAGGCGGAGGCCCACGTGGAGGAGCTGACGGCCGGTTTCCGCGTCCCGACCGACGTCATCGCCTACGCCTCCCGGCTCCTGCCGCACATCGCGCCCGGTCTGACGCCGGTCGCGTCCGTCCGGGAGAACCCGGGCTTCTTCGAGGTACGGCAGAGCGCCGACGACTCCCGGGTGGTCGCCGCCTGCGAGGAGTTGCTCCGCAACGAGGGGTCGGTGGGGCTCATCGCCGCCGACGCCCGGGTGCCCGCGCTCGCCGAGGCGCTCGCGGCGGCCGGGATCGGCCATCTCGCGCCGGGCGAGGAGACCACGCACGTCACGCGCCTCACCCTCGTACCGGCGTCGCTCGCCAAGGGTCTGGAGTACGACTACGTGGTGTTGGACGAGCCGCGCGCGATCGTCGACGGCGAGCCCGACGAACGGACCGGCCTGCGCCGCCTCTACGTGACCCTCACCCGGGCGGTGTCGGGACTGATCGTCACCCACGCGGCCCCGCTGCCGCCGGAGCTCGGCTAGCGTCGGCTGAACGTCAGGTGCGTGACCCCGCTGGGCGAGGAGACGGCCTCGACCTCGTAGTCCTTCTCCAGACCCTCCAGCCCGTCCCAGAGGCGTTCGCCCCGGCCGAGCAGGAGGGGGGCCACCACGACGTGCATGTGGTCGATGAGCCCGGCGGCGAAGAAGTCCCGGACCACGGTGACCCCACCGCCGATGCGTACGTCCTGGCCGCCCGCGGCCTCGCGGGCGGCCTCCAGCGCCTCGGCGGGTGAGGCGTCGAGGAAGTGGAAGGTCGTGCCGCCCTCCATCTCGATCGACGGCCGGGGGTGGTGGGTCAGGACGAAGGTCGGGGTGTGGAAGGGCGGGTTGGGCCCCCACCACCCCTTCCACTCCGGGTCCTCGTCCCATCCGGGGTAGCCGAACTTCCCGGCGCCCATGATCTCGGCCCCGACCCCGGGTTGGAACTTCCGTGCGAAGGCGTCGTCGAGGCCGGCGGTCCCGCCGGACCCGCCGGTCGCCTCCTTCCACCACCGGGTGGCGAACATCCACTCGTGCAACCGCTCACCGGCGTGGCCGAACGGCTCGTCGCGGCTCAGGCCCTCACCGGTGCCGAAGCCGTCGAGCGAGATGGAGAAGTTGTGGACACGAACGAGTGACATGGCTGGTGACTCCCTTTCAACCACTGGTCGGGTTCGCCGGCCGGGCCTGCCAACCTGTCGGCTCGGCCAGCCCGGCAAGTCCGGTCGGCCCGGTCATGAGGGAGATGATGGCCGCCCGGACACGCCTCGCCCACTCCCGCGACGTCACGTCCGGCGGCGGGCGACCGACGGCCACCCGGATGGGCGTCACCGGACGTGCTCGCCGTGCGAGACGGCCCCCGGCGACCGAGGTCACCGGGGGCCGCTCGGGCGGGTGTTCCGCCTACTTGAACTTGTTGCTGGTCGCCAGGTAGACCTGCTTGGCGTTCTTGCCGAGCCGGGGCCCGGTGATGAACGTCGAGCGGTCGCTGAGGGAGTTGTTGGAGACCAGGTAGGTGCGGCCCTTGTGGGACATGAACCAGGGGCCGCCGGAGGCGCCGCCGTTCATGGTGCAGCCGACCATGTACTGGGCCGGGTAGTCGCTCGGGTAGCCGTAGCCGAGGACGAAGCGCTTGGTGGCGCCCTGGCAGTGGTACATCTTCGAGCCGTCGTACGGGGCCTCGGCCGGGTAGCCGCGCACCTTCATGTTCTTGACCTTGTTGGCGGCGGGGGCGTTGAACCACACCGGCAGGGCCGAACCGAGGCGCTCCTCCAGGGACTTGGCGCCCTTCTCCGGCTTCACGTGCAGTACCGCGTAGTCGTAGGCGGCGGCCACGGTGCCCTTGCTCGCGGCACCGCCCTTGATCCAGGTGCCGGAGGTGGTGGCCCAGTCGGCCCAGGCGACGCCGTACGGGGAGACGTTGCCGGCGCGGTAGTTGGCCGACGCCTGGCCGATGTTCAGCTTGCCCGTGTTGTTGAAGGACGGGACGAAGGCGATGTTGCGGTACCAGCCGCCGCCCTTGCCCGCGTGCACACAGTGCCCGGCGGTCCACACGAGGTTGGACTTGCCCGGGTGCGCCGGGTCCTTCACGACGGCGGCGGAGCAGACGCTCGACCCCTGGGGCGTGGTGAAGAAGAGCTTGCCGACCGGGGGCGCGTACTTGTGGTAGGTCGCCTTGACCCTACTGGCCTGCTGCTTCTTGACCTTGCCGTCGGGCAGCCAGACCTGGGTGGTCTTGCTCGAACCGGTGGCGGTGTTGCCCGCCTCGGCGATCGCGGGCAGGTCCGGCAGGTTCTCCTCGGCCTCGGCGATGCGCTCCGGCGTCCAGAAGTTCTCGATGTACGGGTTGGCGAAGTCCTCCGCCTTGGAGGCCCAGTCGCTGCTGAAGTCCTGCCAGCCACCGTCCTTCCACTTCCGCAGCGCGTCACCGTCGAGCTCGGTGGGCACGCCCTCCGGGAGCTTGAAGCCGCCGACGGTCGTGTCACCGCCGCTCTCGTTCTCGCCGGTGTCGATGTTGTCGCCCGCGTCCGCCTGGGCGGTGGTGGAGTCGGAGGCCTTGGCCCCGCTCTCCTCGGTCTTGCTGCAGGCGGTGGTAGTGACCATGACCGCGGCGATCACGGCGGCAGCGGCCGTGAGGCCGCGGCGGCGTATGAATGGCATGGAGCCCGTCCCCGTGTGATGAAACTTGTCATGCCCCCGCTTGTCTGGGGCGGAGACCACTATGCCCGCGCGTGAGCGCTCGATGATCGTCCGGGCGCCCTTCGCGGCGACTTCGCACACAACAACTACGTGGCGGATATCTACCTGTGATGTGGCGGGTCCGTATCCATCGGTCGCGACGGATCCAACTCACGGGTTCCTCACCATGATTGATTCGTCATCACTCCGACACCTCCGGACCCTTGTGCACTACCCGCGAGTAGCGTCAATCTGACCTGCGCATGCCATCCCCCGGCGGGCCTCAGGAGGTCGCAGTGAAGACAGGTTCGCGCACCCGCACTTCGCGTCGTTTCCGCAGATCCGCCGTGGTGCTCGGCGCCACCGTCACGCTGGTGGTCGGCGTCGCCGGCAGTGCGTACGCGGCTCCGCCCGCCGCACTGCCCGCCAACGCGGAGACGTTGGAGAAGACGTGGCAGCCGGCGTACGACTACGACACGGACGGCTGTTACTCGACTCCCGCGATCGGTCCGACGGGCACGGTCAACGGCGGCCTGAAGCCCACCGGTTCACTGAACGGCAACTGCCGCGACCAGTCCGACCTGGACAACACCAACGGCTACTCGCGCTACAAGTGCGACAACGGCTGGTGCGCGATCATGTACGACCTCTACTTCGAGAAGGACCAGGCGCTCGCGGGCAGCAGCATCGGCGGCCACCGGCACGACTGGGAGCACGTCGTGGTCTGGGTGCAGAACGGCACGGCCCAGTACGTCTCGACCTCCAACCACGGCGGCTTCACCGTGCACGCCGCGTCCTCGGTGCGCTGGGACGGCACCCACCCGAAGATCGTCTACCACAAGGACGGCATCCGGACGCACTGCTTCCGCCTCGCGGGCTCGAACGACGAGCCGCCGGAGAACCACGAGGGCACCTGGCAGTACCCGCCACTCGTCGGCTGGAACGGCTACCCGGCCGGCATCCGCGACATCCTCGTCTCCTACGACTTCGGCAGCGCCAACTTCGGCCTCAAGGACGGAAGTTTCGCCTCGAACCTCACGAAGGCCATGCCGTCGGGGATCTCCTTCGACCCGAACGCCTGACGGCGGGGCGGGGCTACGGCGCCCACGCCAGCGCGAGGAACCCCACCAGGTAGGCGGCCACGAACAGGGGCGGCACCCACTGTTCCAGCCGGGTCAGCGGCACATACCGGCGCCAGTCCTCGCCCTCCCCCAGCTCGGTCCATTCGGCGCGTGAGTAGGCGTAGGCGGGCAGCCGCTTCTCGAACGCGCCGATGACCGCCCACTTCGCGGTGTTCAGCTGGCGGTAGGAACGGACCATCAGGTACCAGGCCGCACACTGCCCGACGAGGATCAGCAGACCGGCGAGGAGCAGCCACACCGACACCCGGCCAGGACGCGGTCCCAGCCCGCCGACCATGGCCGTGGCGATGGCGCTGTTGAGCGACAGGAAGAAGGTGTTGGCAGCGCCTCGCCGGGCGCTGACGCGGTCGGCCGTCTCCACACAGAGCTTGTACTGCTCGAAGAGCACGCCCAGATAAGGGGTGTTGGCGGGCGTGTAGCTGTCGGGGGCGACGTCTGCGTTCCACAGGGAGTGGTGGAGGTCTGCCATCCGCCCATCATGTCCGCCGCGCCGGATCCCCACCGGTACGGGCCGTCGCGTGCCACGAAAGAGCGAATCCGGCTCCGTGATCTCGCTGTTCGATTGCGCGGCGCGACCGGCCTCGGATCTGTTGTTCCGCATGACTGATCACACTCCCTTCGGAACACCTCGCCGACGCCAGCGCCCCCTGCTCGGCTGCGCGTTGCGGCTCGTGGGCCTGGCGGGGACGGTCTGGGGCGGGCTGATGGTGATCCTGGCCGCCAAACGGGTCCACACCGTCTTCATCCCGGTCGACGGCATCGGGCCCATGATGCAGAACGTGGCGGTCGTCGCGGGCATCGGCCTCTGGGGTGCGCTGTCGCTGGTGGTCGGGCTGCGTATGCGGCGGCACGGGCGGCGCCATCACGTCCGGGTGGTCAGGACGATGGAGGAGGCCCGGCGGGAGCCGTACGTCCTCTACCTGCGCCCCTTCGCCGAGGATGCCACCGGCACCCTGATGCGGCACGCGTTCAGCCGTTGGATGGGGGTGGGCGGCTCGCTCGTGAGCGGCAGTTCGCTCACCCTGGAGGAGGGTGTGTGCCGGACGTTCAGCGCCTTCGGCCGTCCGCTCGCCGTGGGGGAACCCGACGAGGCGCTCCCCCTCGCCGGCTCCCGCCGCCTCTACCTCCCCCTCCACGACTGGCAGCCCACCGTCACCTCCCTCATCACCGACGCCCGCCTGGTGCTGCTGGTGGCCGGCACCAGCCAGGGCACCCTGTGGGAACTGACCGAGGTGATGCGGCTGCGCCGCCCCGAGTCCGTACTGGTCCTCATCTACGGCGACCGGGAGACGGACGACGTCCGGCAGGAGTACGACGACTTCCGGGAGGCGGCCGAGTGTGAACTGGCCGCGCGCGCCGAGGAGTTGCGGCAGGTCCACGGGCCGGACTGGCAGCCGCCCCGCTTCCCGCCCCTGCCCGGGTTCCACGACCCCGACCGCCTGAGGTGGACCACGCTCCTGCGGGCCGTCATCCGCTTCCGCTCCGACTGGACCCCGGAGATCGTGCTCCTGGACCCCTCGGCCGTCGACGCCTGGACCCACGAGGGACGCGTCCGCAAGATGACCCGCACCCAGCTGCTCCCCCTGCTGACCCGGTTGCACGACGACCTGAACGGCATCGAGGTCGAAGAAGAACCCGCCGTCGACGCGGACCGGGTGGCGGCGCTCCCGGTGCCCCCGACTGACCCGCGCTGACCCGGACAGACCACCGAGGAGCCCACGGCCCCGGCGCGCGGCGTCAGTCGCCCCGGGGTCTCACTCCCGCGCGGGCGACGCGGGCGTCCAGGGCCTCGCGCCAGTCCCGTACGGCCTCGGCGGCGACCGGCGCGGTCCAGCCGTTCGGGCGGGCCGCGCCGCCGATGTGGAACGCGTCGACGCGGGCGGCGCGCAGACGGGGGATGTGGTCGAGGCGGAGGCCGCCGCCGATCATGAGGCGTTGCGTGTAGCCGGGGTCCCCGCGTCTCGCGGCCTCCGCCAGCAGCACCGGCAGACCGTCGTCCACCCCCTGCGCCGACCCCGCCGTCAGATACGTGTCCAGCCCCGGCAGGTCCGCGAGCTGCTTGCGCAGGGCGTCCCGGTCGGCGGCACGGTCGATCGCCCGGTGGAACGTCCACGAGCGCCCGTCCAGCTCGGCGACCACCCGCTCCACGGCGTCCAGATCCGGCCCGCCGTCCTCCCCGAGGAACCCGAGCACGAACTCCTCGGCCCCGGCCGCCCGCAGGTCGCACGCGACCCGCACCAACGCGTCCACCCGCCCCGCCGCGAACCCGTCCGCCAGCCGCAGCATGACCCGTACGGGGATGTCGACCGCGGCCTGCACCTCCACGAACGTCGCGACCGTCGGGGTGAGCCCGTCGGCCGCCATGTCCGCCACCAGCTCCAGCCGGTCGGCACCTCCGGCCTGGGCGGCGACGGCGTCTTCGGCGTCGAGGGCGATCACCTCCAGAAGCGCGCGCGTGGTCATGGGGCCCCTTCCCTCGGGCTGCACGTGACGACAACAGGTCTAGTCCAATTGAGGTCCAATTTAACAACAACCCGGACTGTTGGACATGGCCGTCACCGTTCGCAGGCGTCCGACCACCCTCCGCATCTACCCTCGAATCGGCGCGCGACAACAAGACCGTCCGCCCGAGAGGGAGTTGCCCGATGCCGAAGGCCCAGGACCATCGACCCGTCCCAGTCCACGCGCGCGATGTACGGCGCGGAATGCGCCACCGGCGCGAACGGGCGGGCATGTCCCAGGAGGAGCTGGGGGCCGCGCTGTTCATCACCGGAGCGCATGTCGGGATGCTTGAGGTCGGGACGCGCAGGATGCAGCCCGTTCGCGAAGATGGCGGACGAGGTGCTGGGCGCGGACGGGTTCTTCACGCGGAACCTGGAGGCGGCGAGGAGGTCGCCCTACGAGCACCACTTCGCCGACGTGGTGGAGTTCGAGGGCCTGGCCCACACGATCAAGGACTGGGCGGTGCTGGACGAGATGGTCGTACGCCGCCCGGTGGGCGGCCCGGCGGTCATGGCGGAGCAACTCCGGCACATCGCGGCGATGATGCGGCGCCGCCAACTCATCGTCCGCGAACGCCGGAACGGGAGGCATCTTCAAGCTGATGGCCTTCAACGACGAGCCCCCCATGGTGTACACCCAGGCGGCCGAAACCGGCCGCCTGTTCGATGAGCCCACTGTGGTGACCCGCTTCACGCTGACCTACGATCCGCTTGGGGGTGCGGCGCTGTCGCCTGGCGCGTCCCTCGCCCTGATCGAGCAGGCGGCCGAGGAGTACGAGGATGCACACCGCACTCGACCTGAGGACCGCGACGTGGCGCAAGAGCAGCTATAGCGGGGGCACCAGCGCGGAATGCGTCGAAGTCGGCGGCGACTTCATCGGCGCCGCGCTCTCCTGGCGCAAGTCCAGCCACAGCGCAGGCACCTCCGACGAGTGCGTCGAGGTCGCCGACGACCTCCCCGGCCTCGTCCCGGTCCGCGACAGCAAGAACCCCACCGGCGATGTGCTCGTGTTCCAGGCCGCCGCCTGGTCGTCTTTCGTGGCGGCGGCCCGGGAGATCCGCGTGGCTCAGTAAAGGGTGTACGCGGCGAAGTTCAAGTCCCTCTGGGACTGACCCCGGCACTCACGCGTAGAGGTTCAGCTCGGCCTCGGTGGCGCCCGCCAGCTCGTACGACGTACCTGCCGGTGGGCGACGCCCCGAATAGAGGCGTACGAGCGTGGGCGCGTCGCCGATGTAACGGGCGGGCGGGGCGTCGCCGCTCGGGGCGCCGAGCAGCAGGGGCGTGTCGGTGTCGTCGAGGTCGGCGTGCAGCGGGCGGGTGCCGCGCACCCGGGTCAGATGAGTCAACAGCTCCACGGCGGGGCCCAGTTGGGGGCCGCCGTACGCTTCGGGCAGGCCCCACGCCTCGCGGACGTCACCGGCGTGCACCCACTCACCGAAGGCGACGCCGTCCAAGGTGCCACCGGCCTCGGCGATGACCGGGCCCGCTTCGGTCATGCCCCGCTCCAGCTCGTCGACGATCCGCGCGACGGACCACTCGCCCCGCTCGGCGATGTCCCGGTCGTTCGACTCCGGGCTGAACACACCCTTCTCGAACCGGCCCTCGACCACCCGCGACAGCGCGGCCGAGCAGTGCGCCAGCACGTCCCGCACACTCCACCCCGGACAACAGGTCGCCGCCCCGAAGTCTCCCTCCGGCCTCGCCCGCAACAGCGGTACCAGCGTGTCCCGCTCACCGGCCAACAGCCGCGCGGGGAGTCCGGGGTCCCGTACATCGTGCGTATCAGCCACAGTCGTCATGGAAACCACCGTAGGCCAGAAGCGCCCTAGGGGGAGCGGGGCGCCGAGTGCACGGCCACGGCACAATGCGTACATGCCCGACCCCGAGACCACGCCCGATCCGCCCGGCGGCGACGAGGGCCGCCGTGCGGTCCTTCGGCACCGCTGGCTGCCCGCCCTGCTGTCGGCCCGGGACGGGGCCCGCGATCCCGCGCCGCTCCCGTACGCCGACGCCCTGATCGAGCGCTGGTCGGAGCCGCAGCGGAAGTACCACACCCTCGACCACCTCACGGCGGTGCTGGACCGTGTCGAGGTGCTGGAGGACCACGCGACGGACCCGGACCTCGTCCGTCTGGCCGCCTGGTTCCACGACGCGGTCTATCTGCCGGAGCGGTCGGAGAACGAGGAGCGGTCGGCGCGGCTCGCCGAGCGGGCGCTGCGGGAGGCGGGGGTGCCGGAGGAGAGGAGGGCGGAGGTGGCACGGCTGGTGCGCCTCACCGTCACGCACGATCCGGCCGACGACGACCCGAACGGGCAGGTGCTGTGCGACGCGGACCTCGCGATCCTGGCGTCCCCGCCGGACGCGTACGCCGCCTACGCCGCCGCTGTGCGGGAGGAGTACGGCTTCGTCCCGGACGACGCGTTCCGCGCGGGCCGGGCGGCTGTCCTGCGCCAACTCCTCGCCCTGCCGCGGCTGTTCAGGACACCGCACGGACAGCGGGAGTGGGAGCGCGGAGCGCGGGAGAACCTGCGGGCGGAACTGGCGGAACTGGAAGGACTGGCGGAGCCGGCGGGACTGACGGAGCCCGCGGGACGGACGGAACCGGACGACAGCTAACCGGTCACCAACCCACCGGTGAACCGGTGAACCGGTGCATTGGCGAACCGGCGGCGGATTTCGCACCCGGGAATGCGGCCCCGAACGAGAAGGTTGCCCATGGATATGTCCTCACCCGCCGCCGCCCCGGACCACGCCACCCGCTTCCGCATACCCCTCTCCGTCTACGTCCTCGGCCTCGCCGTCTTCGCGCTCGGGACCAGCGAGTTCATGCTCTCGGGGCTGCTGCCGCCCATCGCCGAGGACATGGACGTGTCCATCCCCAGGGCGGGACTGCTGATCTCGGCGTTCGCGATCGGGATGGTGGTCGGGGCGCCCCTCCTGGCCGTGGCGACCCTGCGGCTGCCGCGCCGGACGACCCTCGTCACCCTGATCACGGTCTTCGGCCTCGGACAGATCGCCGGCGCCCTCGCCCCCAGCTACACCGTCCTCTTCGCCTCCCGGATCGTGAGCGCGCTCGCCTGTGCGGGGTTCTGGGCGGTCGGGGCGGCCGTGGCCGTCGCCATGGTGCCCGTCAACGCCCGCGCTCGCGCCCTGGCCATCATGATCGGCGGGCTGTCGATCGCGAACGTGCTGGGCGTACCGGCGGGCGCGTTCCTCGGGGAGCACTTCGGGTGGCGGTCGGCGTTCTGGGCGGTGGCGGTCGCCTCGGCGATCGCGCTGGTCGGCGTGGTCACGCTCGTGCCGGCGATCCCGCTGCCCGCCGAGCGGCCCCGGCTCGCCCGGGAGGCCCGGATCTACCGCGACGGGCAGGTCTGGCTGTCCATCGCCATCGTGGCGCTCGCCGCCGGTGGCGTCTTCTGCGCGTTCAGCTACCTCGCGCCGCTGCTCACGGACGTCTCCGGCCTGGACGCGGGCTGGGTGCCGACGGTGCTCGCGCTGTTCGGGATCGGGGCGCTGATCGGCACGGCGATCGGGGGCCGGTTCGCGGACGCGCACCTCTTCGGGGTGCTGCTCAGCGGGATCGCCGCCTCCACGGTCCTGCTCGTCGCCCTGGCGCTGCTCGCCCAGTACGCCGTGGCCGCCGTCCTCCTCTCCTTCCTCCTCGGGGTGTCCTGCTTCTACACCGCCCCGGCCCTCAACGCCCGCCTCTTCAACGTCGCCGGCGCCGCCCCGACCCTCGCCGGTGCCACCACCACCGCCGCGTTCAACCTCGGCAACACCGGTGGCCCCTGGATCGGCGGGGTCGTCATCGACGCGGGCCACGGGTTCGCCGCCACGGCCTGGGCGGGCGGCGCCATCACCGCGGCCGCCATCGTCACGACCGCCGTGTCCCTGCGCCTCCACCGGCGTACGCGGGCCTCCCGCCTGGTGGCCGGAAGCAGTGACACCGCCGGCGCGGGCACCGTAAATCCAGTACGTACGGAGGCCTGACCACGCCTATCCTCGCCGCCATGCGACCAATGGGTGGGGAACAGGTACGGGAAGCCGTCGAGCACGGCCTCGCGGTGCTGGGGACGGTGGCCGAGCGAGACTGGAAGGGCACCAAGGCAGGACGGCTGGACTGGACCTGCCGGGAGACCGCCGAGCACGTCGCGTCGGACCTGATCGCCTACGCGGGACAGCTGGCGGGGCGGCCGACGGCACGCTGGGCACCGTTCGAGATCGACATGGCGGAGTGCGAGAACAACGCCGACCTGCTGGAAGTGATCCGCACGACCGGCGCCCTGCTCACGGCCGCCGTCGACACCACCCCCCGCTCGGTCCGCGCCTTCCACCCGTACCCGTTCCGCGCCGCCGACCGTGAGGGCTTCGCGGCGATGGGCGTCGCCGAGGTGCTGCTGCACGTACACGACATCATCGAGGGCCTCGGGCTCCCGACGGCCGCGGCTGTGCCGCCCGCCGGGCTCGGACTGTCGGAGTCCGTGCTCGCCCGCCTCTTCCCTCACGTCAGGCCCGGTGACGACCCCTGGGCGACGCTGCTGTGGGCCACCGGCCGGGGCGACCTGCCGGACCGGGCGCCCGTCACCGAGTGGAAGTGGAGCAACCCGCTGCACATCGACGCCGAGCGGCTCGTCCTCCAGGGCGTCCACCCGGCCGCCGCGGCCGATCTCGCCGAGGGCGGCACCGGCGGCTTCGACTGGATCGTGGGCGGCCCGGTCGAGGGCACCCGGGTCGGCGCGGGCCTGGTGTTCCAGGCGTACGAGGCGGGGGTGCACCGGCCGGAGTGGGGCATGTTCGTGCTCGTCCGCAAGGAGGACGGGCTGGCCGTAGGCGCGCTCGGCTACCACGGGGCGCCGGACGAGGAGGGCCGCGTCGAGATCGGGTACGACCTGGTCGAGGGGGCGCGCGGGCGCGGTTACATGACCGAGGCGGTGGGCGCGCTGACCGGCTGGGCGCGGGAGCGGAGCCGGGAGCGGGGGGACGTACGGTCGCTGTTCGCGGTCGTCGAGAAGTTCAACACCCCTTCGCAGAGCGTCCTTTCCCGCGCCGGATTCGAGAAGGTGAGCGACGACTGGGGCGACGGGGAGGACGGGGAGCAGTTCGCGTACGAACTCCGGCTGCGCGCCTGACGTACGCCGGGCCCGACCGCTCCGGGACCGGGTGCACAGGCTGGACGCGGTCTTCGTCGACCGACCCACTGCCCCGTACGGGCGGCGCGCCCGGCGCCGCGTGGCCCTCAGCCGCGCCCTCTCAGGCCGCGGGCCCTCGTCGTTTCGGCCTGCGCAGCCCCGCTCCCGTCAGCCTGCGCAGCAGTTCCTTCGAGCCCACCTCCACGGCGCCGGCCCGCACGACCTCCGTGTAGCGATGGGACGGGATGTCGTAGTGGTCGCGCTCGAAGGCGCGCTCGGGGATGCCCAACTCCCTGGCGAAGGCGTGCAGTTCGTCGAAGGACACATCGCTCACGAGGTGGGACCACATCCGCCCGTGCCCGGGCCAGGTGGGGGGATCGACGTAGAGGGTCACGGGGACACCGCCCCTCCGGGGGCATCCCCGAAGCCTCCTCCGGACGGGGCGCCCAGCGACCCCAGCGCCGCGACCCGCACCCCCGCCTTGTGGCACACCCACTGCGGATCGGGCCCGAGCTCCGGCTCGACGTCGAGGGCGTGCGGGTCGCCGTCGCCGCAGACCGGGCACAGGGGCCAGCGGCCGTACCGTTCGAGCAGGGCGTCCTGGACGTCCTGGGCGACGAGCCCGGCGACGTACGCCGCGCCGTCCGGCCACTGCTCGACCCACCAGCGGCGCTGTGCGACGGATTCCTCGACCATCGAGACGATGTCCGCCTCCGCGACTTTCCCGGACACCAGATCGGCGAGCACGAGGGCGCGAGCCGCGTGCAGCGTCTGCTCAAGGGGGCTCACGGGGTCACTGCTGGGGCTCATGCATCCATTGTGCGGCCCTTGACCATCGCACCCGACAGAAAATATCTTTCACTATGTGAGCGATGACGTGAAGGAAATTTTCTCACCGGCGTCCGCCCCGGTCGCGCCGCCCGCCCCCGCCGCCCTCGCGGCGAAGGTGCGGACGCTGGCGCCCTCCATGACCCGCTCCATGCAGCGCGTCGCGGAGGCCGTGGCGAACGACCCGGCCGCCTGCGCGGCGCTCACCGTCACGGGCCTCGCCGAACTCACCGGCACCAGCGAGGCCACGGTCGTCCGCACCGCCCGCGTCCTCGGCTACCCCGGCTACCGCGACCTGCGCCTCGCCCTCGCGGGCCTCGCCGCCCACCAGCTGTCGGGCCGCGCGCCCTCGGTCACGGCCGACATCGCGGTGGACGACCCGCTGTCCGACGTGGTCGCCAAGCTCGCCTACGACGAGCAGCAGACCCTCGCGGACACGGCCGCCGGACTCGACATGGGCCAGCTCGGCGCGGCGGTCGCGGCGCTCGCCGGTGCCCGGCGCATCGACGTCTACGGGGTGGGGGCGTCCGGGCTGGTCGCCCAGGACCTCACACAGAAACTGCTCCGCATAGGGCTGATAGCCCAGGCGCACAGCGATCCGCACCTCGCCGTCACCAACGCGGTGCAGCTCCGCGCGAAGGACGTGGCCGTGGCGATCACCCACTCCGGCTCCACGGGCGACGTCATCGAACCGCTGCGGGTCGCCTTCGACCACGGCGCCACGACGGTCGCGATCACCGGCCGCCCGGACGGGCCGGTCTCCCAGTACGCCGACCACGTCCTGACGACGTCCACGGCACGGGAGAGCGAGCTGCGACCGGCGGCGATGTCGTCCCGGACGAGCCAACTGCTGGTCGTGGACTGCCTGTTCGTCGGAGTGGCACAACGGACGTACGAGTCGGCGGCGCCGGCGCTGTCCGCCTCGTACGAGGCGCTGGCCCATCGGCATCGGATCGGGGGCCCCTCGCGGTAGCCGGGACGGCTGTCGCGGCGGCCGTGGCCGGCCGTCCCGGCCGCCCGGACCACCGCGGCGTCCGCCCGCCAACGCACAGTCGCTCCACCCGCACGAAATGAGTCGCCATGCCCCCCACCTCCCCGGACACCTCCGCACTCTCGAACGCCGCCGGCCTTCCGGGCGGCTCCGGCCTCCCGGGTGCCGCCCTGGCCAACCACCTGGCCGTGCGCGCGGAGTTGGAGTCGTTGACGACCGAGGCGTTCCGGCCGGAGCTGGCCGACATCGATCAGCTTCCGACGCTCGACATCGCGAAGCTGATGAACACCGAGGACGCGGGAGTGCCGACGGCCGTGGCCGCGCAGCTGCCGCTGATCGCGGCGGCGATCGACGCGATCGCGGAGCGGATGGGCCGGGGCGGTCGGCTGATCTACGCGGGCGCGGGGACGGCGGGCCGGCTGGGGGTGTTGGACGCGTCCGAGTGCCCGCCGACGTTCAATACGGCCCCGACGCAGGTCGTGGGCCTGATCGCGGGTGGCCGCGAGGCCATGGTCACCTCGATCGAGGGCGCGGAGGACTCGGCGGAGCTGGCCCGGACCGACCTCGACGCGCTCGCCCTGACGCCCGACGACACGGTGGTGGGCGTCTCGGCCTCGGGGCGCACGCCGTACGCGGTGGGAGCGGTGGAGCACGCGCGGGCGGCCGGCGCGCTGACGGTGGGCCTGTCCTGCAACGCGGCCAGCGCGCTCGCGGCGGCGGCCGATCACGGCATCGAGATCGTCGTCGGACCCGAGCTGGTCACCGGCTCCACCCGGCTCAAGGCGGGCACGGCCCAGAAGCTCGTCCTCAACATGCTCTCGACGATCACCATGATCCGCCTCGGCAAGACCTACGGGAACCTGATGGTCGACGTGCGGGCCACCAACGACAAGCTCCGTGCCCGCTCCCACCGCATCGTCGCCCTCGCCACCGGCGCGACGGACGA
The DNA here is from genome assembly GCF_031845845.1 of Streptomyces gottesmaniae. Taxonomy (NCBI): domain Bacteria; kingdom Bacillati; phylum Actinomycetota; class Actinomycetes; order Kitasatosporales; family Streptomycetaceae; genus Streptomyces; species Streptomyces gottesmaniae. The sequence continues at coordinate 11,890 of NZ_JAVRFJ010000036.1, read as the reverse complement.
CGAGATCGACACGGCCCTCACCGCCTCGAACGGCCAGGTCAAGAACGCCATCCTCACCATCCTGAGCGGCGTGGACGCCCCCACGGCGGCCCGCCTCCTGACGGAGAACGAGGGCCACCTCCGGGCGGCCCTGGCGGCGGCGACGTCTCCGTGAGCCGCTCGCGGCGGCACCCTGCGGCGGCCCCTGACCCACATCGAGGGGGTTGTCGGTGCCGCATGGCACCCTTCATAGGTCAGAAGAGGGTCCGCGACCACACCACCCCGGGGTGAGACCACCACCATGAACCACGCCCAGCTCACCGCCCTCGGCCGTGCCCTGCGTGTCCTCGGGGAGCACGGCGAGGCGCTGAACGCCGACACACCGGACGCCCGGCTGCACGAGGTGAAGGCCGACATCAAGCGAGCCCTGGAGCTGCTGGACGAGACGGTCACGACGGCCGCCCCCACCACCCGCTGCGCCGAGCACCCCAACGGCCCGGTGGACGAGGAGGCCCCCGACCGCTGCCTGCTCTGCGAGACCCGCCGCCGCGCCGCCCGCCGCACCGAGCTGAACGACAGCTACGGCCCGTCCCGCCCCACCGGCCCCACCACCCCGGCCCCCTCCCGCTACGGCATCCGGGACGACCGCCCCCAACCCCAGCAGCGCTGGCTCCCGGAAGCATGGAACGGCCAGGTCTGGCAGCTCTGCGGCACCCCCCGCCGCGACCGCCGCGAGGCCGAGCTCTACCTCGCCGCCCAACGCCGCGGCCCCCGCCCCGCCCTCGCCTACCGCCTGGTCCAGGAGTTCACCGACTACGACGTGACCCGCATCTGGGGCGAGCCGGTACGGGTGGACATCGAGCCCCTGGGGAACATGTGAGCGACCCCGGGCGCCCGAGAGTCTCGCTCAGCACGGCAGCCGCCCCTCCGCGTTGACCCGCCGCACCCGGGCCCGCAGCACCTCCCCCGGCGGGGCCTCGCGCAGCGCGTCCGGCGGGCAGTCCCACTCCCGCCCACCCCCGACCGGCCGCAACTGCACGTAACCGCCCTCGCGCCCCATCACCTCGCCGAGCCGCCCGTCGCGCACGTCCACGGCGTACGACCGCCGCGGGGCGCTCACGTCTCGGCCGCCTTGCGCAGCACGGCGGCGAGCTTGGCGGCGACCTGGAGGTTGCAGCGACCCAACTCGACGAGCGGGTAGGGCAGTTCACTGGCGCCGGTGATCGGGTCGACGCGCAGGGACGGCAGGATGATCCCGACGCCACGCAGGGCCTGGTCGAGCTGCTCCACGGCGTCCTCGGTCGAGAACGCGGACCTGCGCCGACCGTTCGCCGCTCTGTTCTTCACGTCGCCATTCCTCCACGCTGGGTTGCCGATTCGCCACACAGCGTGTCCGACAGCGCCCTAGCCTGGCCAGACACGACGCCCCAACAGGGGGACTGCTGTACAGGGGGTAATGGCCATGCCAGGACCGAAGGACCTCGACCCGTCGTCGTCGCCGCGAGCACTTCTGGGCGCGGAGCTGCGCCACGCGAGAGAGCGGGCAGGGCTGAGCCAGGAGGATCTGGGCCAACGGCTGTTCGTGAGCGGTTCGTTCGTGGGCCAGTTGGAGGCGGCGGTACGGCGTATGCAGCCGGAGATCGCCCGGCTGATCGATGTCGCGCTGGACACGGGGGACTTCTTCCTACGGAACTGCCAGGCCACCGCCAAGTCCAAGTACCCGGAACACTTCGCGGAAGCGGCGGACGCGGAGGCGGAGGCAACCGAGATCAGGGAGTACGCTCCGCTGCTTATCCCCGGGTTGCTCCAGACCGCGGAGTACGCACGAGCCGTGTTCCGGGCGTACCAGCCGACGGCACCGCAGCGGGTGGTCGACGACCTGGTGACGGCCAGGATGGAGCGCGTCCGCATCCTCGACGATCCAGCAGACCCCTTGTTGTGGGTGGTCCTGGACGAGGCCGCACTGCGTCGCACCACGGGCGGACCCAAGGTGATGACCGAGGCCCTACGGCACATCGCCGGGATGATCCACCAGAGCCGGGCGATCGTGCAGGTGCTGCCCTTCGACTCCGGCGCCCACGCGTCGATGGAGGGCTCCATCAAGTTGATGGACTTCATGGAGGCGCCCCCGCTCGTCTACTACGAGGGTGTCGGCACCGGCCGCCTGGAGGACGACCCCGCCACCGTCCGCCATCAGCGACGCACCTTCGAGTTCCTCACCGCCGCCGCACTGCCGCCAGAGAACTCCCTGGTCATGCTCGAAACAATGGCCCAGGATTATGCGCATGAGGAGCATCCCTGAGCACGAGCTGGGCTCGGCCACTTGGCACAAGTCCAGCTACAGCGGCGGCAGTGGCGGCAACTGCCTGGAGGTCACCCGCTGGCACAAGTCGAGCTACAGCGGCGGCGATGGCGGCAACTGCCTAGAAGTCACCCTCGCCCACCCCACGCACCCCACCCACATCCCCGTGCGCGACTCCAAGAACCCCCTCGGCCCGAAGCTCGTGTTCCGGGCGGAGAGTTGGTCCCTGTTCATCGAGGAACTGAAGCGCGACTGACCCGCGAAGAGGTCAGGATCTGACCTACATGGTTCCTACCGTGGGGGCATGAACACAACGACGAACACCCCCGCCCCCACCCTGCCCACCGGCGAGCGCGCCGACCTGCTGGAAACACTCGCCAAGCAGCGCCACTTCCTCCGCTTCACCACCCGCGACCTCACCGACGAGCAGGCCGGGCAGCGCACCACGGCCAGCGAACTCTGTCTCGGCGGCCTGATCAAACACGTCACGTCGGTGGAACGGAACTGGGCGGCGTTCATCGTGGACGGCCCCTCGACGATGCCCGACTTCACCGCCATGACCGAGGCCGACTGGGCCAAGCGCGCCGACGAGTTCCGGATGCTGCCCGGCGAGACGCTGGCCGGCGTGCTCGCGGAGTACGTCGAGGTGGCCGACCGGACCGACGAACTCGTGGCCACGCTGCCCGACCTGAACGCGTCGCACCCACTGCCGAAGGCCCCCTGGTTCGAGGGGGAGGCGAGCTGGTCGGCCCGCAGGGTGCTGCTGCACATCGCCGCCGAGACCGCGCAGCACGCCGGTCACGCGGACATCATCCGGGAGTCCCTGGACGGCGCGAAGAGCATGGGCTGACGCGCGGGCGGAACCGGCCCCGAAGCTCAAGCCACCAGCCGCGAGCCCTCTTTTTTTCGGAAGGGGAGGTGGGCCTCAACCCACCCTCCCACCCGGCGAGTTGACGTCACGCGTTCGACTTGCCACGCACCGTGACGATGCTGATACGGTGCCCGCAGACGAAACAGCCCCCGCCAGGTGCTACCAACACCTGCGGGGGCTTGACCTACGAGATCGAAGGATGAATTCGATCCCCATGGCTGCTGCCAACTCTAGTGCTGCCCCCCTGCCCGCGCACGCGGACCCGCACCCTCCGCGTCGCCATCCCATGGCGGCCCCGGGCTACGGCAAGCGCGCCGCCCCCGGCCAACTCCCCCACACGGCACAGGACTTCGCCGACCTCCCACCCCGCGAAGCAGCGATCGCCGCGTACATCGACCGCCTCCCCGACGGCGCCGACATCAGTGTGAAGACGCTGGCCAAGGAGCTGCCGTACGGCCAATGCGCCCTGCGTACAGCCCTCAACAGGCTTCAGGACGCGGGTCACTTGCGCCGGGGCCGCGAACACCTGACCGCCGATTCGGGGACGTCGCAGTGGATCACCCGAACGTGGTTCTCCCGTACCGCGCGCGACGACACCTGGTGGGCGAGGTTCACGCGGGGTGACGTACCCGAGGAGGAACCGGACCGAGCCCGCCCCACCCGCTCCCGCGCCCACATCCTGCTCGCCGCCCTGGGCCGTACGACGCCGGCCCTGTCCCTGTCCCAGGCCGGCTGCGTGGCCACCGGCCACCGGCCACCGGCCGCGCCCGCGGGTTCCCCGCCGGGGGCTCCTACTTGAACGGCACGTTCACGCAGGCCAGCCGCGCCCCGGCCGTGCCCGCGTGCCCCGCGTGGGTGGAGGTGGCCGCCGTGTGGAGAACCACCGAACGGGCCCCGCCGTCCCGGAAGCGCCAGTCGACGGTGGCGATCGAGCGGGCCGAACCGTCCTTGTTCGTCCGCACGTCCAGCCACACCTCGTTCTCGGGGTTGGCGTACGCCGGGTCGACGGACGGCTGGGTCGGGTCGAGCTCGTCCTGGTAGTGCGGCCCGGCGTCGGCGGGCAGCTTGCCGCACGGCTTGGTGTGGACGTGGGCGCCGTAGACGCGGTTCGCGGCGAGGTCCCGCAGTCGCAGCTCGATCCGCGTACCGCCGTCGCGCCGCAGCTCCTCCTTGACCTGCACCCGCCCGGCGACCGGGACCAGGGCGGTGTCGTAGGTGACGGCGGTCGCGACATCGGCGGTGTCGGCCGGGGCGAACACCGTCTTGACGACGACCTTCGGCACCGGTGCCTTCTTCTCGACCGTCTCGCTGGCGCCCGCGTTCGCGGCGACGCCGAGGCCGCCCGCGACCGCCACGACGGCGGCACCGGCCGCGAGGAACCGCTTGTGCTTGAGGGTGAGCTTGTGTCGTGCCATGGATATCTTGTCCGATTCGTGGGGGAAGGGGACCATCATGGGATGGTCAGCGCATCGGCGCCCCAACTCCCGGTGAAATAAGGAGAGTTGGGGCGCTGACGGCGCTGTGCCACGACACTACAACGACACATATGACGGAATTGGTTCGCTACCGCCGGGTACTGGGGAGACTTGGCGAAAGATCCCCGGCGCGCACCCGGCGCGGGCCCGGCACGGGGGCGACTCAGCTGAGCGACCCCAGCGCCGACGGCTCGAACGTCTTCAGCTCGTCGAAACGGCCGCCGAGCACCTTCGCCGCCCACTCGGGGTCCTGGAGCAGCGCACGGCCCACGGCGACGAGGTCGAACTCCTCGGCCTCCAGACCGTCCAGCAGGTCGTCGATCCCCTTCGTCGTCGCCGCCTCGCCGGTGAACGCGGCGAGGAACTCCCCGTCCAGACCGACCGAGCCGACCGTGATGGTGGGCTTGCCGGTGAGCTTCTTCGTCCAGCCCGCGAGGTTCAGCTCGGAACCCTCGAACTCCGCCTGCCAGTAGCGGCGCGTGGACGCGTGGAACGCGTCGACACCGGCCGCCACCAGCGGGGCCAGCACCGCCTCCAGCTCCTTCGGCGTCTCGGCGAGGCGCGCGTCGTACGCCTCCTGCTTCCACTGCGAGTAGCGGAAGATGACGGGGAAGTCGGCGGACACGGAGTCCCGCACGGCCGCCACGATCTCCGCCGCGAACTTCGTCCGGGCGACCGGGTCACCGCCGTAGGCGTCCGTACGGCGGTTGGTGCGCTCCCAGAGGAACTGGTCGACGAGGTAGCCGTGGGCGCCGTGGATCTCGACGCCGTCCATGCCGATGCGCTCCGCCTCGGCCGCGGACTTGGCGAAGGCCGCGATGACCTCGTCGATGTCGGCCTGGGTCATGGCCCGGCCGCCCGCGGCCTCGGTGCCGTCGACCCGCAGACCGGAGGGGCCGAACACGGGGGCGTCCGGGAAGAGCTTGCCCTGCTCCCGGACGGTCCCGATGTGCCACAGCTGCGGCACGATCGTGCCGCCCCCGGCGTGCACGGCCTCCGCGACCTTCGCCCACCCCGCGAGCTGCTCCTCACCGGCGAACCGGGGCACCCCGTCGACATCACCCGCCGTCTCGTGCCCGACGTACGTCCCCTCGGTCACGATCAGCCCGACCCCCGCGGCCGCCCGCCGCCCGTAGTACGAGGCCACATCCGCCCCCGGCACCCCACCGGGCGAGAACACCCGCGTCATCGGCGCCATCGCGATCCGGTTCGGCACGGTCAGCCCGTTGATCCTGACGGGTCGGGACAGCACCTCGGCGGCGCGGGACGCGGAGCCAGTGGCGGAAGCGGTGGAGGCGGTGGAGGCGGTGGTCACGTGGGGACTCCTTGAAGGGGAGAGCGGAATGAATTCCATGCGCACGCATATAGCGCTCGCCCTCCGCACAACCACGCGATCGGCCACGGGATTCCGCCCCCACCCCCGCATCCGCTGTGACCCCGGGCACACCGCGGAAGGGGCCCGCTGGGCGCGCCGGGAAACGCCCGAGGGCGGCACCCCCTGTCTCCAGGGGGTGCCGCCCTCGGTACGAAGGACGGTGATCGACCGGGGTCGATCAGAAGTCCATGTCACCGCCCGGCATGCCGCCGCCGGCGGGCGCGGCGGACTTCTCCGGCTTGTCCGCGATGACGGCCTCGGTGGTGAGGAAGAGCGCGGCGATGGACGCGGCGTTCTGCAGGGCAGAGCGCGTGACCTTCGCCGGGTCGATGATGCCCTCGGCGATCATGTCGACGTACTCACCGGTGGCCGCGTTGAGGCCCCAGCCCACGGTCAGGTTGCGGACCTTCTCGACCACGACGCCGCCCTCGAGACCACCGTTGACGGCGATCTGCTTGAGCGGGGCCTCCAGGGCGAGCTTCACGGCGTTGGCGCCGGTCGCCTCGTCACCCGTCAGCTCGAGCTTCTCGAACACCGCGGAGGCCTGCAGCAGGGCCACGCCACCACCGGCGACGATGCCCTCCTCGACGGCCGCCTTCGCGTTGCGAACGGCGTCCTCGATGCGGTGCTTGCGCTCCTTGAGCTCCACCTCGGTCGCGGCACCGGCCTTGATGACGGCCACGCCGCCCGCGAGCTTCGCCAGGCGCTCCTGGAGCTTCTCGCGGTCGTAGTCCGAGTCGCTGTTCTCGATCTCGGCGCGGATCTGGTTGACCCGGCCGGCGACCTGGTCCGTGTCACCGGAGCCGTCGACGATGGTGGTCTCGTCCTTGGTGATGACGACCTTGCGGGCGCGGCCCAGGAGGTCCAGGGTCGCGTTCTCCAGCTTGAGGCCGACCTCCTCGGAGATGACCTCGCCGCCCGTGAGGATGGCGATGTCGCCGAGCATGGCCTTGCGGCGGTCACCGAAGCCCGGGGCCTTGACGGCGACGGACTTGAAGGTGCCACGGATCTTGTTGACGACCAGGGTCGACAGGGCCTCGCCCTCGACGTCCTCGGCGATGATCAGCAGCGGCTTGCCCGACTGCATGACCTTCTCCAGGAGCGGGAGCAGGTCCTTGACGTTGGTGACCTTGGAGTTGGCGATGAGGATGTAGGGGTCCTCCAGGACCGCCTCCATGCGCTCCATGTCGGTCGCGAAGTACGCCGAGATGTAGCCCTTGTCGAAGCGCATGCCCTCGGTGAGCTCAAGCTCCAGACCGAAGGTCTGCGACTCCTCGACGGTGATGACGCCTTCCTTGCCGACCTTGTCCATGGCCTCGGCGATGAGCTCGCCGATCTGGGTGTCGGCGGCGGAGATGGAGGCCGTGGAGGCGATCTGCTCCTTGGTCTCGACCTCCTTGGCCTGGTCGAGCAGCGCACCGGAGACGGCCTCGACGGCCTTCTCGATACCGCGCTTGAGGGCCATCGGGTTGGCGCCGGCGGCTACGTTGCGCAGGCCTTCCTTGACCAGGGCCTGGGCGAGGACGGTCGCGGTGGTCGTACCGTCACCGGCGACGTCGTCCGTCTTCTTGGCGACTTCCTTGACCAGCTCGGCGCCGATCTTCTCGTACGGGTCCTCGAGCTCGATCTCCTTGGCGATGGACACACCATCGTTGGTGATCGTGGGGGCGCCCCACTTCTTCTCGAGGACGACGTTCCGGCCCTTGGGGCCGAGCGTCACCTTGACGGCGTCCGCGAGCTGGTTCATGCCGCGCTCGAGGCCGCGCCGCGCCTCCTCGTCGAACGCGATGATCTTGGCCATGTGAAGTGGTCCCTCCAGGACTGGGGGTGATTCCTTCGGACCGCGCCCGCGCCCGCGACGGACGGCTCGCCTGCCCCGTGGTTCCTTGCCCCACCTGGCCTGCGGGCCTCACCGACCCGGTCCTTCGTTGTCACTCTCACCTTCAGAGTGCTAACGCCAATGATTAGCACTCGGCATGGTCGAGTGCAAGCGCCTCTCGATGATCCGCAGGTGAACGTACCCCCGTGCGCCCGTCGGCGGACCCACGACCCGGGCCCGGACCGGTCGGCCCGGCGGCCCACACACGAGAGGGCTCGCACCCCGAAACGGGGTGCGAGCCCTCCCATGAAGAACGAAGAACGTCGCTGCGTTGAACCCGGCGCGTACTTCAGCCGGCCGCCAGTCGGACCATGTCCGCCTGCGGCCCCTTCTGACCCTGCGAGATCTCGAACTCGACCCGCTGGCCCTCTTCCAGGGTGCGGTAACCGTCCATCTGGATCGCGCTGTAGTGGACGAAAACATCCGCACCACCGTCGACCGCGATGAAGCCGTACCCCTTCTCCGCGTTGAACCACTTGACGGTGCCCTGAGCCATGCCTAACTCCCCTATTACTGGCCCTTGCACAGATCCACACTTCGCGGATCCGGGTCAGACCTCACCCCCCAACGGTTGGGGGTGTGCGCCGGAACGCGTCGACCGCGGCCGAATGTATCTGTCCAACTGCCCTCTGCAACAGGTCAATCGGACGAGAATTCTGGACACGACCGGTCGGGAATGTACGAACAATTCGCCCGAATTCAGGGCAAGTCGGGCCCCACAAAAGGAACGAATTACGCAAAAGGCCTGCACACTTTGGCTACTTCATATAGGGCGTGCGGCGCGATCAAATATGCGCCCGGCAAGGAATCACTAAGGTGATCGGACCGGGTTCCCCAACTCTACAGTGCTCAACCATAGAGAATTGCCCCCTCCGCTTCTCTCACGGTGGGGGCAATTCGATGAACTCTCGGTAATCGAAGTTACCGACGGTTACTACCGGCCGGTACGGAGCGGCGGTCAGCCACCGGCGACCGCGGGAATGATCGACACACCCGCGCCGTCCGGCGTGGCCGTCTCCAGGCCCTGCTCGAACCGGACATCGTCGTCATTCACGTACACATTCACGAACCGCCGCAACTTGCCCTGATCGTCGAGCACCCGGGCGGCGATCCCGTTGTGGTTCTTCTCCAGATCGGCGATGACCTCGCCGAGGGTCGCCCCCTCGGCACTCACCTCGGCCTGGCCCCCGGTGTAGGTGCGAAGGATGGTCGGAATGCGGACGTTGACGCTCATGACGTGTGACCTCCGGTCGGTGCAGAAGAGTGGTGGCGCGGGGCTGTACTGGGTATGCGGCTACCGCCGCGTGGGCGCGACCAGCCCCACGGACGCGCAGACGAACGACTACCAGCCCTTACGCGAGACCGGCCGCACGGAACGAATCGAGGTTGGGCCGAATGGTCGCGGTGAGTCCGGTCCCGGCCACCGCGTCCAGCGTCTTCAGACCGTCCCCGGTGTTGAGCACGACCGTGGTCAGCGTCGGGTCGAGAACGCCGTCCTCGATCAGCTTCTTCGTCACGCCGACGGTCACCCCACCCGCGGTCTCCGCGAAGATCCCCTCGGTGCGCGCCAGCAGCTTGATCGCGTCGACGACCTGCTCGTCCGTCACGTCCTCCACGGCCCCGCCGGTCCGCCGCGCGATGTCCAGCACATACGGCCCGTCGGCCGGGTTGCCGATCGCGAGCGACTTGGCGATGGTGTTCGGCTTCTGGGGGCGCACCACGTCGTGCCCGGCCTTGAAGGCCACCGACACCGGCGAACATCCCTCGGCCTGCGCGCCGAAGATCTTGTAGGGCTTGTCCTCGACGAGCCCGAGCTTGATCAGCTCCTGCAGACCCTTGTCGATCTTCGTGAGCTGCGACCCGGAGGCGATCGGCACGACCAGCTGGTCCGGGAGCTGCCAGCCGAGCTGCTCGCAGATCTCGTACGCGAGCGTCTTCGACCCCTCCGCGTAGTACGGCCGCAGGTTGACGTTGACGAAGCCCCAGCCCTCACCGGCCGGGTCGCCGATCAGCTCGGAGCAGAAGCGGTTCACGTCGTCGTAGTTGCCCTCGATGCCGACGAGCTCGCCGCCGTAGATCGCGGCCATGACGACCTTGCCCTGCTCCAGGTCGTGCGGGATGAACACGCAGGACCGGAAGCCGGCGCGGGCGGCGGCGGCGCCGACGGCACCGGCCAGGTTGCCCGTGGAGGAGCAGGAGAGGGTGGTGAAGCCGAAGGCGCGGGCCGCCTCCAGGGCCTGGGCGACGACCCGGTCCTTGAAGGAGTGCGTCGGGTTGCCGGAGTCGTCCTTGACGAAGAGCTTGCCGGCGTCGACACCGAGCGCGGCGGCCAGGTTGTCGGCCTTGACGAGCTGGGTCCAGCCGGGGTTGATGTTCGGCTTGGTGGCCACGTCCGCCGGGACGGGCAGGAGGGGCGCGTACCGCCAGATGTTCGCGGGACCGGACTCGATCCGCTTGCGCAGCTCGTCCGTGTCGTAGGCGGAGTAGTCGTACGCGATCTCCAGGGGCCCGAAACACTCCTCGCAGGCGAAGACCGGCCCGAGCGGAACGCGGTGACCGCATTCGCGGCAGCTCAGTGCGGCGGCGGGGCCGAGGTCTACGGTGGAGTCGGTGGTGCTTGCAACAGTCTGCGCAGCCATGGAGGCGAGGCCCTTTCTCCTCATCTTCCTCACGACGCACTTCGCCGTGAGACGGATTTGGCACCTTCCCTAGCCGGGAGCCTCGCGACGCGATCGACGGTGATCGCTACGAGACCGGCTGGAGGGTTGCCGGGGCTTCATCGGGCCGTATCCCTCTGCCCCTCTGGATGAGCGGTATTTGGTTGTATACGCCGACGAGCCGCGACATGCGATGGTCACCAGCGTTGTCCAAGACTGTAACCGAAGGCCAGGACAGTTGAGAGAGCCGTCCGAACCGCGAGATGAACGCAGAGGAGCCGCGCACTGTGCTGAAGGAAGTCGAGCGCTGGCTGAGTACCCGCTCCTGGTCCATGGCCGACCGCCCGCTCCACCGGATCATGGCCGCGAAACGAGCCACAGGGCAGACGGTCAGCGTCGTCCTGCCCGCGCTGAACGAAGAGGCAACGGTCGGCGACATCGTCGCGATCATCCGCCACGACCTGATGCGGCAGGTGCCGCTCGTGGACGAGATCGTGGTCGTCGACTCCGGGTCCACCGACCGGACGTCCCAGGTCGCGGCGGCCGCCGGGGCCAGAGTCGTCCACCGTGACGACATCCTGCCCCGCGTCCCGGCCGTGCCCGGCAAGGGCGAGGTCCTGTGGCGGTCGTTGCTGGTGACGTCCGGCGACATCGTCTGCTTCATCGACGCGGACCTCAAGGAGTTCTCGTCCGACTTCGTCTCCGGGATCGTCGGCCCGCTGCTCACCGACCCCGGTGTCGATCTCGTCAAGGCGATGTACGACCGCCCCCTCGGATCCGCCGCCGGCCAGGGCGGCCGTGTGACGGAACTCATGGCCCGCCCTCTGCTCAACATGCACTGGCCCCAGCTGGCCGGCTTCGTTCAGCCGCTAGGCGGCGAGTACGCCGCCCGGCGCTCGCTGCTGGAGCGGCTGCCCTTCCCGGTGGGCTACGGCATCGAGCTGGGCATGCTGGTCGACGCGCTGCACCTGGTCGGCCTCGACGCGCTCGCCCAGGTCGACGTGGGCGTCCGCAAACACCGCCACCAGGACGGTGCGGCGCTGGGCCGCATGTCCGCGGCGATCTATCGCACCGCCCAGCTGCGGCTGGCCCGGGGCCACCTGATCCGGCCGGTGCTGACGCAGTTCGAACGGGGACGGGAAGGGTTCGAGCCGCGCACCTACTCGGTGGACCTGGAGGAACGGCCGCCGATGGTGGAGATCGGGGAGTACGTGGAGCGAAAGGCCGCGTGAGGGGGTGGGGGTGCCTGTCTCGTGGGCGGGTGCGGGTGAGTGGGGCTTCTCGCGCAGTTCCCCGCGCCCCTGAAGACCAGGCCCTGCGGGCCTGGAAAACCCCGGGGCCGAGGGGTGAAA